>JAXDLD010000072.1:0-4337 GCA_034666805.1 Acidobacteriota bacterium | reverse complement strand
CGCGCTCAGGAAGGCCACCCAGCGGCCGTCCGCGGAGAGGACCGGACTGTACGACGGTCCGTTGCCGGCGGTGTTGGCCGAGCCGGCGTTGTGGGAGACCAGAGTCCGGGCGCCGGTCACCCGGTCGAAGAGGAAGACGTCGCTCGTCACGCTCGGCCCCTCGACCTGGCCGGGCGCCAGGTTGGGGGCCGTGCTGGAGAAGACGAGGTAGCGCCCGTCGCCGCTCATGGAGGAGCCGGGGGACGTAACGCTCGCTCCGCTCGCCGTGTCCGAGCGGAAGCCCGGATCGGAGCGGGTCAGGAGCTGGACCTCCCCCGCCCCAGCCCCGCGCGCCAGGGCAAGGAGCAGGCCGAGGCCGACGGCGAGCGGCAAGACGTGGCTCCTGCGGACCTCTCGGGCTCGGCTCTCGTTCGACACTCGCGGCCCTCCTGGAGGCTCAGGATCGAGTCGAAGGATTTTTGAAACGTCTCCTATTTTAACCGCTTCTTGTGCGCGGGCGCCTTGCGCCCCTCCCAGACTGCCCGCGAGATTAGGGCGATCGTCTGGTCGGCGACCTTCTCGTCGGCGATCCCAGAGGTGAGGACGACCAGGACGTAGGGGCTCTCTCCGGGGGGGTAGACGATGGCGGCGTCGTGGTGGACCTTGGTGATGTCGCCGGTCTTGTGGGCGACGGGGGTGCCCGGGGGGAGACCGGCGGGGATCTTCTCGTTGAATTCCTGGTGCTTCAAGATCTCGAGCATGCGGTCGGAGGACTCCGGGCGGCCCTGGGCCACCGCCGAGAGGACGAGCATCAGGTCGTAGGCGGTGACCTTGTTGTTGAGCCCGGCGTCGTAGGCCTTCTGGTCCTCCACCCCGCGGAGGATCTCCAGGTCTTCGGCCCCCAGGTCGCGCATCCGCTCCATCACCCGGGGCGCCCCCACGAGCTCGATCAGGAGGTTGGTCGCGAGGTTCGAGCTGCGGACGATCATCCGCCGGATCAGCTCGTCCAAGGGGACCTCGGTGCCGAGCGCCTGGTAGAGGTCGGGGTCGCCGTCCTCCTTGGGGTCGAGGTGGAAGGGGGAACGGTCGACGATGCTCTTGAACTCGTTCCTGACCGGGACCGGCTGGTCGAGCTTCAAGTCGCCGCGGCCGGCGGCCTGGAAGAGGGCGACCATCACCGGCACCTTCATGGTGCTCGCGGCGTGGAGCTTCACGTGCTCGTCGCGGAGCAGGCTCTTGCCCGTCCCCAGGTCGCGGTAGGCGACCGCGATCGTCACCCCGGGGCCGCCACGGTGGCGGAGCACCTCGTCCACCCCTTGGGCGAGGGCCGGCGGGCGCTTCCTCTCGATCGTATAGACACAGCCTCCGAGAGGCAGCAGGAGCGCCAGGAGGAGCAGGCAGACGGCGAATCGCACGGCCGGGATTCTACCCCAGCCGCATCTGCGCTCCAGACGCCCAGCGCTCGACGTAGGCGTTGACCTTGAGCTTCCGCCGGGCGCTCTCGGAGCTCATGTAGCGGACGACCCCGAAGACCGGCCGCTCCGGCGCCCAGGAGCGGTCGAAGCGGCCGAGGCACCAGAAGATGCCGCTCACGGAATTGGGATCGCGGCCGTCCAGGGCGTAGCGGTTGTTGAGCTCGACCATCACCGCCAGGGCCTCCTCCGGGCTCGCCGTCCAGTGGAGGATCTTCTTGCCCCACAGCATGCGCAGGTAGTTGTGGATGCGACCCTCCCCCGCGAGCTGGCCCTGGGCGGCGTCCCAGAGGTCGTCGTGGGTGCGACCGGCGGCAAAGTCTTCTAAAGAGTAGAGCTCGGGCCGCGGGTCCCCCGCATGCCGAGCCAGGGTCTGCCGCGCCCAATCGGGGAGCGACTCATAACGATCGTAGCCCGGCTGCTTCGCCGCCCGGTTGAAGCCCACCTCGCGCCAGGTCACCAGCTCGTCGAGGAAGCCCTCGGCCGGGGCGCTCATCCCCCAGAAGCCCTCCTTGGCTCCCCGGCGGTCATCCCCCAGCTTCTCCGGGGTCCACCCTTGGCGCTCGGAGAGGGCGGCGAAGACCTCGTGCGGAGAGAGGTGACCGAAGTGAAGGTAGGGGGAAAGGCCGCTCGTCGCCTCGTCGTCCAGATCATTGCGATCCTCGGCGTAGCGAGCGAGGCGACGGTCCAGGAAGCGGCCGAGCGCCTTCTTCGCCGCCTCGTCCCCGCCGGGGATCTCCGGCACGGGAGCGACCCGGTGATCGATGGGCAGCTTGGCGAGGGCTGCCGTGGAGCCGGCGAGAAGCTCCGGGCTGGCGGGCGGGAAACGGCGGAGGACCTCCTGGGGAAGCCCCGCGAGCCGGGCCAGGGGGGCGCCCGCGAAGGGCCGCGGCGAGGGAATGGCGCCCAGGTGCTCGGGGAGGGCCTTCTGCAGGAAGCGGCGGAAGGCGTAGGCGGTCGGGTAGACCTGATCGGTCGCCGCGAGCGGCAGGAGGCCGTTGCCGTCGACCGCCTCCAGGCGGACCCGGAGACGTGCCGCGGCCGCCGCCACCATCCGGGGGTAGAAGAAGGCTGGAGAGTCGTCGGTCACCACCAGGCAGGCGCGCTCGGCGAGCGCTTCGAGAAGACCGGAGCCCGCTCCCGGCCGCGGCTCGACATAGGGGTAGTAGGTGACCGTCGAGCCGGCGAGGCGCCGGGCGTGGCCGGCCATGCCGTCGAGCACGAAGCGATGAAAGCGGTCGCTCGCCCAGGGGTAGCCGGCGCGCAGCGGCTCGAAGACGACGAGCGGCTTACCCAGCTTCCGCGCCCAGCCGACCGCCCGGTCGAGGGCGAAGCTCCAGGCGAGACGCCGGGCGGCGATCATCCAGTAGAGGACGTACTCGCCGTCCGGCCGGATGTCCGCGGAGTTGGCGACTCGGACGCGGATCTCGGGAGCTTTGGGCATGGAGAGACGATATCAGGGCACCGTCCGCTCCAAACTGATGCGGCAGGCTTCGGAGTACAATTCTCGCGGCATGCGACGAGCCGATCACCTGGACGACCTGTTGGCGGTCCCCGTCCTCGGCGCCAAACTGCCCGCGAAGCGCTCTCCCCAGCCTCCCAGGAAGGAGATGCCGGTTCCGCCGCCCCCGCGGGTATTCCCCTCCTCTCCGCCGAAGAGCGCGCCGCTGAGGCGGCGCTGAAGAGCGCCGCCTCAGGGCTCCGCCGGGTCAACCGAGCCGGTCGAAGTTTTGGAGACAGAGGTTGTCTCCCGAGTGGCAGCAGTCGGTGTCGTCCGTGTAGACGATAGCGCCGACGGCCTTGCGCAGCTCCGGCGCCTCGAGGTTCCGGACGGTCTCCTTGGCCAGCTTCATCTTCTTCACCTTCTTCTGCATGAGATCTCCCTTTCAGTATCGGAACGGTTCCCTTGACGGGCGCGGCCATTCTACCGTGGCCCGAGCAGAGAACCTTGACCTCCCCGTTCCCCGCCCATACTCTCCCCCGATGCCCTACGTCCTCGCCCTCGACCAGGGGACGACCAGCTCGCGGGCCCTGGTCTTCGACGCCGCCGGACGGGTCGCCGCCCTGGCGCAGCGGGAGTTTGGCCAGAGCTTCCCGCGGCCGGGGTGGGTGGAGCACGACCCGGAGGAGATCTGGGAGTCGCAGCTCGCGGTCGCCCGCGAAGCCCTGGCAATGCTGCCGCCAGGGGCGGAGTCGGAGGTCCTGGCCCTCGGCCTCACCAATCAGCGCGAGACGACCCTGGTCTGGGACCGGGCTACGGGGCGGCCGGTCTTCCCCGCCATCGTCTGGCAGGACCGGCGGACCGCCGAGCGTTGCGCGGAGATGAAGGCGCGGGGGTTGGAACCGCTGGTCCGGGCGCGGACCGGGCTCGTCCTCGACCCCTACTTCTCCGGCACCAAGCTCGGCTGGATCCTGGACGAGGTCCCGGACGCCCGCTCCCGGGCCGAGGCCGGGGAGCTCGCCTTCGGCACCGTCGACAGCTGGCTCCTGTGGAAGCTGACCGGCGGCGCCCTCCACGCGACCGACCCCTCGAACGCCTCCCGCACCCTGCTCTTCGATCTCGCGAGGGGCGACTGGGACGACGAGCTCCTCGGCCTCTTCGGGGTGCCGCGGGCGATGCTGCCGGCGATCGTCCCCTCCTCCGGGGTGATCGGCGAGACCGCGCCCAGCCTCTTCGGGCGGCCGATCCCCATTGCCGGAGTGGCGGGCGACCAGCAGGCGGCGCTCTTCGGCCAGGTCTGCGTCCGCCCGGGGATGGCGAAGTGCACCTACGGGACCGGCAGCTTCCTTCTCTTGAACACCGGCCCTCGCCCCACCCCCTCGGCGCACGGCCTCCTGACCACCGCCGCCTGGCGGATCGGCGATCGCACCGACTACGCCCTGGAG
>JAXDLD010000071.1:0-20718 GCA_034666805.1 Acidobacteriota bacterium | reverse complement strand
CCCTGGCCCACCAGCTCCTCGGCCGCGGTCCGGCCCTTGGCTTCGTCGCGCGCCGTGAGCACGACGCGGGCGCCTCTCCGCGCCAGTTGGCGGCAGATCTCGCACCCGATCCCGCGGTTTCCGCCGGTGACGACGGCGATCCGCTTGTACGCCATCTACCTGTACCCTCCTTCAAGCTGGCCCCTATTGTAGGGGAAAGGAGGGCTCTTGATCTCGTCCTAGAGCGCGACGACCTCGAAACCTTCGAAGACCGGGTGCCCGGTGAGCGTCCCCTTGGGGGAGCGGGCGTCGCCGTGGGCCTTGGTGAAGGCCTCGGACTCGGTCCAGGCGGTGAAGGCCTGGCGCGACTCCCAGGTCGAGTGGGAGATGAAGGGAGTGACCCCGTCGCGGGTCTCGCCGCGCAGCAGCTCGAAGCCGCGGAAGCCCGGCACCTGGTGCAGGTAAGAGTCGCGCCGCCGCCACATCTCCTCGAAGGTCTCCTCGAAGCCGGCGTTGACGCTGAAGCGGTTCATGGCGATGTACATGGGTGTCTTTCTTCTCTGGATGAGTAGAGATCAGTCGTCGAGCAGACCCTTCTCGCTCATCCACTGCTCGTTGAGCTTCGAGAGGTAGCGCTCGCCGGAGTCGGGGAAGAGGGTGACGACGAGCGCGCCCTCCGGGAGGGCGGCGGCCACCCGGCGGGCACCGGCCGCGGCGGCGCCGCCCGAGGAGCCGGTGAAGATGGCTTCCTTGCGGGCGAGCTCCATGGTGGCGTGGTAGGCGCTCTTGTCGTCGACCTTGACGATCTCGTCGATGTAGTCCCACCAGACCGTGGAGGGCATGAAGTCCTCGCCGATGCCGTCGATCAGGTACTGATGGATGGTCTCGGCCGGCGGCAGCTCCCGGTGCTCGATATAGTAGCCGTAGACGCTGCCGATGGTGTCGACCCCGATCACCCGGACCGCCGGGTTCTGCTCCTTCAAATAGCGGGCGACGCCGCTGATCGTGCCGCCGGTGCCGACGCCGCTCACCCAGTGGGTGACCTTGCCCTCGGTCTGGCGCCAGATCTCGGGTCCGGTCGTCCGGTAGTGGGCCTCGGGGTTGGCCTGGTTGTAGTACTGGTAGGGGAGGTAGGCCCCCTCCTCGTCCCTGATGCGCTCGGCGACCTTGTAGTAGGAGCGCGGGTCGTCGGCCTCGACGTTGGTCGGGCAGGTGATGACCTTGGCGCCGTAGGCTTCCAAGAGGGCGACCTTCTCCTTCGGGATCTTGTCGGCGCAGGTGCAGATCAGCCGGTAGCCGCGCAGGTTGGCGACCAGGGCGAGGCCGACGCCGGTGTTGCCGGAGGTCGGCTCGACGATGGTGCCGCCCGGTTTCAAGAGCCCGGCCTTCTCCCCCGCCTCGACCATGGCGATCCCGATCCGATCCTTGACCGAGGAGCCGGGATTGAAGGACTCGATCTTGGCCGCGAGCGTCGCCCCCGTGGGCGAGAAGCGGCCGAGCTTCACCAGGGGAGTGTTGCCCAGGGTTTCCAGGATGCTCTCGTAGATCTCCATGCCGTGCTCCAATTCGATGGGTGGGATGTGCTGCGGGAAAGCAGGCTGCGCCGAGCGGGGGATGGTAGCACAGGGGGCCTCCGGCGCTCGGCAGCTTAGGCGGGCTTCAACCACTCGTAGAGATCGTAGTGCTCGCGGCTCATCCTCAGCCGCTCGTAGGCGCGCTGAGCGGCCTCGTTCCTGCGGTCGACGTAGAGCCGGATTCCGGCGAGATCAGGGGAGCCGAGGACGGTGCGCTGCAGGCTCTCGTAGAGGCTCCGGTAGACGCCGCGTCCCCGTTCCTCGGGGAGGACGTAGACCGACTGGATCCAGAGGACGGTACCGTTCCGCCAATCGCTCCACTCATAGGTGGTAAGGAGCCCGCCGGCGATCCGGCCGGCACCTGCCGCCGCGACGGCCACCCAGTAGCGGCCCTTCGTGGGGTCGGCGAAGACGGCGTGGACCCCGCGGGTCAGGACCTCCGGGTCGAGCTCCAGGCCCTCGCTCTCGCGGGCCAGGCGGAGCTGGAATTCGATCAGGGTGGGCGCCTCCTCGGGGAGGGCCGGACGGACGTGGAAGGGCGGGTCGGCGGAGCGCATGCGGAGACTATCGCACGCCCGCCAGGCTCGATCGGGCCCGGTCCACCTGCCGTGCGAAGTCCTCGATCGCCCGGGCGCTCACCCCGATCTGCTCGGCCGCCTCTTGAAACCGGCGCTGCTCGATCGCCTCGCGCACTCCCGGCAGGACCCGCATGCCGCCGGTGGAGGTGACGGGACCGTAGAGCTGGTGCCGGAACCAGGGGCGACCGGGCAGGCCCTCGGGCCGGAGGAGGGCGCGCTCCGCTTGCAGGAGGACGTGATCGAGCCCCGGCTGGGCGCCGGTCCCTACGAATCCCCCCGTTCCCGCCCGCTCCATCGCCGCCGCGTAGCCCTTGGCGCTCTCCGCCAGCTTGGCGACGGCCCGTTCCAGAGGTGCGAAGTCGAGGGGCGGGACCGGCTCCTGCGACTTTGGTGGCAGGAGCGGATGGAGAGGATCGTCGGCCAGCTCGTAGGTCCCTTCGGCGAGGCGGCGGCGGAGCTCGGCGGTCTCCTCGCGCATCCCGTCGGCGAGCTGGACGAGGCCCTGGACGGACTTGCCGAGGCTCAGGGCGTAGGGGACGAAGTCGAAGGGGAGGACGTCGGCGTCGGCCAGGCGGAGGACCATGCGGCCGCTGGTCTGGGCCAAGGCCACGCCGTAGCGGAAGCCGGGATCGACGAAGCGGGTGAAGTGATCGACCGAGTCGTAGATCGAATGGTACTGGCCGTACTCCTCCTCGCCGCCGTAGGCCATGTCGACGGCGGCGACCCCCAGGAAGGAGAGGAAGGGGGTGTAATCGGTTCCGGTTCCCATCGGCAGGAAGAAGAGCGGTTGACCCTCCCGCGCTCGCCGGGCGTCCGCGGGCGAGCCGTAGAGGAGCGTGCTGGCGCGGAGCCGGGCGAGGACGCTCCCCCCCTTCTCGGGATCGGTCACGTCGCGGCCCGCCTGGTCGGCGAGAGTCGCCAGGCTGGGGGCGCCGCTGGCGTAGAAGGTGCCGCGGGAGTTGCCGTCGGAGTTCAGGTAGGCCACGAGGTGCTCGGAAAGCTCGCCCGCGTGGGTCTCCGCCCACTCGACCGAGCCCAGGAGGCCTGCCTCCTCGCCGTCCCAGGCGGCGTAGAGGATCGTCCGCTTCGGCCGCCAGCCGCTCCGCGCCAGCTCGCCCACCGCCTTGGCCTCGGCGAGGACGGCGATCATGCCCGAGACCGGATCGGACGCCCCGGTCACCCAGGCGTCGTGATGGTTGGCGCGGAGGATCCACTCCTCCGGCCGCTCGGCGCCGGGGAGGCGGGCGATGACGTCGTAGGCCGGGACGAGCTGCCAGTCGAAGGCGAGCGCGAGGTGGACCCGGGCCGGCCCGGGGCCTAGGTGATAGGTCACGGGGACGGCGCCCCGCCACTCCGCCGGGGCGACCGGGCCGCCGAGGGCGTGGAGCAGGGGGAGGGCGTCACCCCAGGAGAGGGGGAGGACGGGGATCCTGGCGATGGTCCGGGCGTCCTCCCGGGCCAGGCGCTTGGCGTCGGCCGTGGCGCCCACGAAGGGGGTGAGCGGGTCGCCGGAATAGAGCGACGGGTCGGAGACCGAGCCGCGCTCGACACCCTGCTCGGGCCGCCAGCCGCCGGCGGGATAGACGTCGCCCACCCAATAGCCGCCGTCGTGCGGATCGCTGTAGAGGAGGCAGCCGGCGGCGCCGTGCTCGGCGGCGAAGCGCGGCTTCATCCCCCGATAGGAGCCGCCGTAGCGCGCGAGGACGATCTTGCCTCGGACGTCGACGCCGTAGCGCGCGAGCTCCGCGTAGTCCGCCGGCAGCCCGCGGTTGACGTAGACGAGATCGGCGGTGACGTCGCCGTCGGCGGAGAAGGCGTCGTAGCTCGGGAGCTGCTCGGCGGTCTGGTTCGAGGTGCGGTCCTCCGCGAGCGGCGGCTCGGCGAGGGCGGCGGTGAAGCGGGTGGGAGCGATCATCTCCAGCCGGCGCAGCCGAGGGGTGGGGAAGAGGACGCGGAATTCCTCGATCCGGGTGTCGTAGCCCCAGGAGCGGAAGAGCCCGGCCATGTATAGGGCGTTCTCCTTGCCGTGCGGCGAGCCGACCGGGTGGGGGTGCCCGGCGAGGTGATCCATCCAGATCCTCTGGTCCTCGGGGCGGAGGGCGGCGTCGAGACGCGCTTCGAGCGCCCGCTGCTCGGTGGCATGGGCGGGGCTGAAGCCGTAGATCGGCGGGGCGGCTGGGGGGGTAGGGGCCGTAACCGCTGCGAGGGCGAGGAGCAAAACGGCGTTCACGGCGGCGCTCCCGTCGGCTGTCCGCGGAGCAGCCTCCCGAGGAGCAGCAGGAGCACCACCACCGCCGCCACCAGGGCACCCCAGAAGATCTTCTTTCCCGCCGCCGCGGGGTCCGGTTCGGCAGACGTGCCGGTCTCGGGGGCGAGAGCGATCTCGTGCGCGGCCTCGCCCAGGAGCCGGGGGGCGAGGAGCGCGAGGTCGTAGCGCGGCGGCGGCAGCCCCGGCTGGCCGTAGAGGAGCTTCACGGGTTTCGCTGGATAGAAGAAGCGCAGCCGAGTGGCCGGCAGGAGGAGGTGGGGCGGGCTCAAAGGGAGAGGCGCGTTGTCCCCCTCCTCGACCAGGAGGTCGAAGCGGGTTCCCAGGCTCGGCGAGACCTCCAGGGTCAGGGCTGGCGCCGGGGTCTCCGGATCGGCGTGCCGCCAGGTGGCCTGCGACACCGTCTGCTCCTCGGCCTCGGCGCGATCACCAGTCCGCCTCATGTCCTGGGCCCCGGACGGCTCGACCAGGCGGACCTGGCGCTCGAAGACCCGCGCCGGGGTGTCGAGGACCAGCCGCGCTCCTGGAAGCGAGGGGTAGGGCAGGGTGATCGCATAGCGGGAGAGCGAAGGCGGGTCCCCCTGCTTTGCCTTCAGGGCGGCCTGTCGAATGAGCGCGGGAAGGGTAATCGACAGCGGCTCGTCCCGCTTCTCCAGGAGATAGGGGACCTGGCGACCGTCGGCGTCGGCGAGCCGCAGGTCGTAGAACCCCTGGCCCCCGGCGCTCCGGGAGAGGACGGCGGCGTCCAAGAGGAGCGAGGTCAGGCCAGGCGGGGCGGCCGGGACCGGACGCCGGTAGCGGAACTTGGCCGGATCGAGCGGGGCGCCGAGGGCCGGGAGCGGGCTCTCCGCCGTCACCCCCTCCCGCGGATCGCGGTCGCGGACCTCCCCCCAGCGGGCCGCGGCCGGCGTCGCCGGTCGCCGGGACACCTCCTCGCGCAGCGCCTCCAGGTCGTAGCGCGGCGGCGCCGCCTTGGGGTCGCCGAAGCGGGCGGTCAAGGGCGCGGTGTCCGCCGCCTCGAAGTAGATCCAGGGGAGCGGCGCGAGCTCGGCGGTCACCCCGGAGAGGGGGAGCGGCGGATTGTTGCCGTCGTCGACCGTCAGCTCGAGGTCCGGCCCCTCCGGCGCCAGCACGGAGATATGCAGGTCGGCCGCCGTGAGACCACCCCGTACCGCCCGACGCAGGGTCGCTCCGCCCAGCCGCACGGGGGTGATCTCCGTCGTCCCCGGCCGCCGCTCCGCATCGAGCCGCCCCTCGGTCACGACGGCGGGGCGCAGCAGAGGCCCCCCGGGCACGGCGAGCTCCAGCGCTATCACCGGCAGCCGCGCCCCCGGCAGGCGGAGGTGGAAGCGGCTCTTGCCCGGCTCGCTCGGCCGGCGCTCGAAGGCGACCGGCACCCGCGCCGGCGGCCCGGGATCGACCGGACGGACGAGCCGCGCCTCTACCCTCCGGGGCAGGGTAAGGCGGGCACTCGAAGTGTCGTCCCAAGTCAGGCGCAGGTAGCGGAAGTCCCCGGCCGTAAAGCCGGCATCGGTCAGGCGCAGATCCTCGTCCGGCAGGTCGAAGAGCGTCCCCTCCGGCACGAGCAGGGTCCAGCGGCTGCGGTCGCCGCTCCCCTCCAGCCGGAAGCGCTTGAGAAACGGCGCCGGCAGGCCGTCGATCCGCAGGTGGTCGACCGTCCCGGCGTTCCCCAAATCCACCTCGAAGCCGCTCTCCTTCTTGGTCGCCGCGACCGGTAGGAGGCCTCCCTCTCGCCACTCCGGTCCGCGCGCGAGAGGCGCCACGAGAAGGTAGGGGACCTCCCGTCCCCCGCCGTCTGCGAGGCGCAGGTCGGCGAGACCGCCGCGGAAGGGGCCGGGAGCGCCGACCCCGGCCCCGGGCTCGTAGTCGAGTGGAGCCGCGCGGGAGAGTAGGGCGGCGTCGGGCTCCAGACGGTTGGGGCCGGCGGCCCCGGGGACGACCGGCCGCTCGTAGCGGAAGCGGGGCTCCCCCGCTCGATCCGCGGCACCCGCCAACCCCGCGGTCAGCAGGCCGGTCACCAGAAGGGTCGCGGCCCGGCCCCTCACTGGGCCTCCCTGCGGGAGAGGACGTACTTCTGGATCAGCACCGCCATGAGCGCCAGGCAGACAGCGAGGCCGGCGAACGAGCCGGCGCGGTAGAGGCCGCCCAATTGCGCCATGTCGTGCACGAAGCCCTTGAGCACCGCCACGAGGAGGAGGACGATGGCGGCGATCCGCGCCGGCTTGTTGCCCAGGGCGATTCCGGCGATGAGGAGGCCGATGGCGAAGAGCGCCCAGCCGAGGGTGTAGGCGAGCTCCTCGGGGAGCGACGCCCGGCCGGAGAGGAAGCTGAAGGTGAGGCTCTGGCCAGTCGAGAAGAAATCCGCGATCTCGATGTTGACAAGGAGGAAGAGGAGCACCACCCCGGCGGCCGAGGCGAGGCTCGACAGGCGCGGCAGGGGCGGTCCGGCGAGCCGGTCGTCCCCTTTCGTCAGCAGCCAGGCGGCGAGGAAGAAGGCGAGGGCGGGCACGAGGTAAGTGTAGAGGTACCAGTTCCAGATCGGCAGACCGCCGCGGGGATGGTACGCGAGGACCGCGGGATTGAACGCCAGCCGGGCGAAGACCACGGCGAGGAGGCCGGCCGTCCAAAAGAGGAGGCCGCGGTGCGGGATGCGCAGGTAGAGCGCGGCGAGCGCCGCCGCCAGGAGGGCCCAGCCGAGGGTGATCCACTCGCGGTCGAGCTGGAGCGGGATGGCGGCGGTGACGCCGGCGAGGACCGCCCCGGCGACGAGGGCGAGCCGCCCGCGGTCGTGTTCGGTGACGGGCCTCCCCCGCTCCAGCCGCACCAGCCGGGCGAGGAGGACGGCCAAGGCGATCGCCTGCGCCACCGGAAGGGCCCCGATCACCCCGCTGTAGCCCCCGGTGACGAGGGCCTGCCGGGCGAAGAGGAAGAAAGGGAGGCTGGCGAGGACCGCGGCCAACCAGGGCTGGCGCAGGCCCCGCGCGCGCTCCCCGAGGACCAAGGGAAAGGCGAGATAGGGGAGGTAGAGCACCCCGGCGAAGGCCAGCTCGTGCCACCAGGGCGCTCCCGCCCCGTGGGTGAAGTGCCAGACGAGGACGGCGGCGGTCGCGGGGATGACCGCGATCGGCGCGATCACAGGCCGGGGAGCCCGGTACGAGAGGAAGAGGAGGGCCAGGAGGAAGGCCACGTAGGTGGCGGCGAGGATGGGCAGGGGAGGAGCTCCACCGGCAGCGGAGGCGGCGAAGAGGACCGTCTGGCCGAGGAAGAGGCTCGTGACCGCCGCCAGGGTCACCTCGAAGACCAGCTTCGTGTCCGGACCGGCCACCCGACGGGCGAGGGCGATCCAGAGGAAGCCGAGGGCCGCCAGGGCTACGGCGCCGCCGAGGGCTACCGTGGGCCAGGGAGAGGTCCGCGCCAACAGCACCCAGGCCACCAGGATCACCTCGGAGGCGCCCAGGGCGGCGATCCAGAGGGAGGCCCGGCGCAGCCAGAGGGCCGCCACCCCGGCCGCCAGATCGAGGACGGCCAAGACCCCGAGGAAGGGCCAGGGGGGGATCGAGAGCCGCGGCTGGAAGGCGACGAAGAGGAGGAAGGCGTGGCCGACGAGGGCCAGGTAGTGCCCGCCTCCCGCCTCCGCGGTTCCTCCTTCCCGCCGCCGCATCCAGACGTTGCCGGCGAGGCCCAGCACGGCGAAGCCGGCGACCAGGAAGAGGGCCGGGACGAGGCTCGCGGCGAGCGGCACCGTCGCCCACCAGACGCCGATCAGGACCCAGGAGAGGACCGTGCCGGCGAGGGCGAGGATGGGCCGGCGGTGGGTCCCCGCCTCCAGGAAGAGCCCGGCGTTCAGGATGACGAGGAGGAGCGCCATTCCCCAGAGGGCCGCCTGGGCGAGAGGGCCGGCGGCGAGGAAGAAGAGGAGGCCGAGCGAGAGGAGGAGGAGGAACGCCCCGCTCCCCTCAGGCGCCAGGCGCCGGCCGAGCCGCCGGGCGAAGAGCGGCACGCCCAGGTAGAAGAGGCCGAAGACGGCGTAGATCCCGATCCCGGCGAGGAGCCGCTCGGGGGTCAGCGAGCGGGCCGACCAGACCGCCTCGGCAGCGATGGCGAAGAAGGCCGCGGTGAAGTGGAGGCGCCCCTGCTCGTAGAGGAGCGCGCAGCCGGCGGTCGCGGCGAGGAGCGCGAAGAGGACCGCGAAGGGCAGCCCCGGGGCCGCCGCCGCCGGCTCCAGGTAGAAGAGCACCGGGAAGGCGAAGAGGAGGAGCGGCCCGGCGAGCGCCCCCTGGCGCCCCTGCTCCCCGAGCGGCCTCCCGAGCCGGGTGGCGAGCCAGGGAGCGGCGAGGTCGAAGAGGACGAAGAGGGCGAGGAAGCCGAGGACCGCCGGCCAGGCCTCCCCCGGCACGTAGGAGCGGCAGAGCCAGAGGAGGAAGACCAAGAGGGTCGTCCCGGCGGCCAGGGGGTGGAGCCCGCGCGGCCCGCGGAAGGCCGCGACCGCCGCCAGCCCGGCCTGGAGGATGAAGAGGAAGCCGAAGAGCAGGCCGAAGCGCGCTCCGTAGGCAGGGACGGCGGCGGCGTAGAGCGCGAAGCCGAGCGGCAGGAGGGCGGAGGCCGCCGCCGTGCGGGCGAGGAGGTCGTCGGGCTTGCCGATCCGGGCGAGGAGCGGGGCGACGAAGGCGAGGAGGGGGAAGACGAGGAAGATCCCCAGGGCGAGCGGCAGCTTGCCGGCGTTCAGGAACTTGAAGACCCAGCCCCACTGGTAGACGGTGGTGAAGACGAGCGAGAGGACCGAGAGGACCGCCCAGCGCTTGCGCAGCGCCAGCCAGGCGAGGCCGGCGTTCAAGAGCAGCAGGTAGCCGAAGAGACCGAGCGGGTGGTCCTCGCCGGTCGAGAGGAGGGCCGGGGTGAGGAAACCGCCGATCAAGCCCAAGAGCGCGATGAAGAGCGAGTCGTGGCGGATCGCGAGGACGACGGCGACGACGGTGACCAGCACCATGAGGGCGAAGGTGGGCGCCGGGCCGACCAGGTGCCAGAGGGTGTGGGCGGCGAAGAGGGTGGAGAAGAGGATGACGATCCCCGCCGCGGAGAGGGCGTTGGCGGTCGTCGCGTAGCGCCGGGCCCGCCGGTCCTCGCAGAGCGCGAGGAGCCCGGCGCCGAGCATCAGGCCCATGGTCATGCGGATGGGCGGCGTCACCCAGCCGTGGTCGATCGTGTAGCGCAGGAACTGGAGGGCCGCGAGTGCCAACAGGATGCCGGCGATCCAGGAGAACAGCTTCACCCCCACCAGGCTCTCCCAGTCGAAGGGCCGGCGCGGCGGGGCCGCTACGGGAGGCGGTGCCGGCGGACGCGGCAGGGGCGCGGGCCGCGGCTCGGGCGGAGCCGGCGGCGCAGTCTGGGGGGTTGGTGCGGAGATCCTCGCCGCGACCGGCGGCGGCGCCAGGACGGGCGCCGGCATGGCGGGTGCCGGCGGCGTTGGCGGCATTGGCGGCGGCATAACCACGACCGGATCAGGCCGCGGGACGGCGGTAGGGACGGGTGCAGTGGAGACGTCGGAGACGGTTGAGAGGGGGGGAGCCGGGGCGGCCGGCGTCCGCGTCTTCTCGAGGGAGGAGACCCGGCGGAAGAGCTCCGCGGAGTGAGCCGAGAGGGTCTGGACCAGCTCTTCCAGATCTTTCACCCGGCGGCGGGTCAGCCAGGCATAACCGATGAGAATGCAGAGGACCAGGAAGCCGAAGCCTGCCATCCGTCCGCTCCTTCCACCCGCGCGCGGACGCGCCGGGGAACTTCTAGATGTCGATGGCTTTGAAGCCTATCACGCGCCTTCAGCCGGCCGGCTCGAAGGCGAGGTGGAGGACGGTGCCGGGCTGGCCGGTTTTCCCTTGGAGCTCCTCGCGGCGGGCGAGGACGCGGGCCAGGTGGCCGGGCTCGTTGACCTTCCGGTAGCGGGAGGCCGCCTGTTTGAGGAGGGCAAGGGCGTCGCCCGGGCGGCTCTGAGCAGCGTGGACGGCGGCCTCGAACTCGAGGAGCCGGGCGTCGACCAGGAGGTCGCCGGTGCCGTGGCCGAGGCAGGCGGCGGCGGCGCGCAGGGCCTCGCGGGCACCGGCGAGGTCGCCGCTCGCCAGGCCGGCCTCGCCCACGTCCGCCCAGGCGCGGGCCCGGAGGTCCTGCACCAGGGGGGCGGGATGGAGCTCGCCCAGGAGACCGGCCACGGCGAGCGCCAGCCGGGCGAGGCGGCCGGCCTCCAGGGCATATTCCGTCCGGAGCGCCTGGCTCTCGGCGAGGAGGAGCTCGGCCAATCCCCAAGTCTGGAAGCGGGGGTCGAAGGCGATCCGGCAGGGCTGGGCGGCCGGCGGCCCGGCCAGGAGCTCGACGAGGAGCTCGGGCGCGCTCGCCCGCTCCCGCTCGAGGTCCTGGCGGGTGCGGGTCAGGCGTTCGCAGAGCGCGCTGTCCGCCGGCATCGCCGCCATCGCCTGCCCCAGTCCCATACGGAACCTCCAAAGCAGAGCCGGTTCCACCAGCACGGCGTTACCGTCCCCGTTCGCGCCCGACAATGTGTTCATTCACTTGCACAGTGTGGCGAGGGGGCCGGAACCGGGACGGCGTTCTCCAAAGACGGAACCGGCCTAGAATCTCCCCGGCATGCCCGGTCCGAGCGACCCCTCCACCAGGACTTTCCGCGCCGCCGATCTCGGCTGGCTGCTGCCGCCGTTCGCCCTCGGCACGGTTCTCCGGCTGTGGAACGTCCGGGCGCAGGTCCTGGCCGGAGACGAGATGCATGCCGTGCGGGTGGCGCTGGTCGAGCCTCTGTCGCGCATCCTCACCACGTACGAGCTGCGCGACAACTGCATCCCCTTGACCGCCCTCTACCGGTTCCTCCTGGAGCGCGGGGTTCCCCTCTCGGAGCTGGTGGTGCGCCTCCCCATGCTCCTCTGTGGCCTCCTCGCCCTCCTCGTCTTACCGTGGGTCGTCGCCCGGCGGGTGGGGCCGAAGATCGGGCACCGCTTCGCCTGGCTCTTGGCCCTCTCGCCCCTCCTCGTCCTCTACAGCCGGATCGCCCGCCCCTATACGCCGATCGTCCTCTTCGGCTTCGCCGCCACGGCGGCGTTCGAGACCTGGTGGCGGACCGGGCGGCGGGGGGCGGCCGCCGTCTATGTCGTCTGCGCCGCTCTCTCGGTCTGGTTCCACCTGGGGACGGCGCCGTTCGTCCTCGCGCCCTTCCTCTTCGCCTTGGGCACCCTGGCGATCGAGCGCCGCTGGCGGCCACTCGGACCGCGGCCGGGCCTCGCCGCCTTGGTCGCGGTCGGGGCGGCGACGGCGGCGGCGATCCTCGGCTTCCTCCTCCCCGCGCGGGCCTCGCTCCTCGCCCTGGTGTCGGCCAAGCACGAGGAGTTGGCCCTCGCCGGGGGGACGCTCGCCGGGGTCCTCCGCCTGCAGTCGGGGGCGGCCCACCTGCCGGCGGTGATCTTCTTCTGGGCCGCGGCTCTCTACGGGCTCGTCACCCTCGCCCGCCGGGAGGCTCGACTGGCCGCCTATACCGCGACCCTCGTCGCGGCCCAGGTAGCGGGGCTCGTCGTCCTCTCCCCGGAGATGCTCGGCCATCCGCTGGTCTTCGATCGCTACCTCCTGCCGGTCCTCCCCTGGCTGCTCCTCTGGGTGGCGGTGGGCCTCGCCGCCCCCTGGTGGCCGGGCCAGCGGCGGGTGGGGCAGCTCGAGCAGAGCGCCGCCGCCTTCGCTTTCCTCCTCGCGCTCTTCCTCGCCGGACCGCTCGCCGATCCCAATGTCCTCGGGAGCTCGTTTTCCGGCCACAACGACTTCGTGGGCTTCTTCTGTCCGCGCGCCACTCTTTCAGGCGGGCCGATCCCGGGCTTCTACAACCAGGTCGTGCGCCAGGAGCGCGGGGCGCCGGTCCTCGAATACCCCTGGATTCCGCTCTGGAGCTACAATCGGGTCTTCTACCTCTACCAGGAGGTCCACCATCGGGACGTCCTCGTGGCGATGGTCGAGCCGCTGCGCCGGGCCGGGGCCCTCTCCTTCCGCAACATGCCCTTCACGTCGCCCGAGGGGTTCCTGGCGAGCCGGGCGCGCTACCTGATCGTGCATACGGACGTGCTCGCCGAGGAGGAGAAGGTCCAGGGACACTGCTGGCCGATCATCGCCGAGATCAAGCCGCGGCACCGGCGGGAGCTCGAGCGGGCGGGGGAGCGGATGGCGCGGTCGCTGACCGCGATCTGGGGGGAGGCCGACTACAAGGAGGACGGACTCGTGGTGTGGAACCTCGCCCGGCTGCGGCGGGCCGGGGCGCAGGCAGGGAAGCCGATTCCGCCCGAGGCGCCGTAACGCCTCGGGCGGGGGGCGGTCCGGTTAGGCGTGTGCCACGGCCGAGGTGGCCCAGGCCTCCTGGGTCGACTTGATGGCGCGCTGGACGAGCGAGGCATCGTAGGACTTGCCCTCCTCGGTCAGCTCGCGGACGACGGCGTGGGGGACCACCTCGTTGATCTGCATGATCAGCGGGGTGATGTCCTTCAAGCCGCGGAGAGCGAGGTCGGCGGTCGCGCTCTCGCCGAACGCCAGGGCCGAGGTGTGGAGCATCGTGTAGCTGACGGCGGCCAGGTTCAGGGCCGTGTAGTCGTCGCGCAGGCCGCGGCTCGCGGTCTCGGTGCGCACCTTGTCGTAGAGCCCGGCGAAGACGCCGAGGACGCCGGTGACGGTGTTCTTGACCGCCCCGGCCACGCCGCCGGCGGGGAACTTCTCGAGATGGCTCTCGAGGACCTGCATCTGGCGTTTCAGGATCGTGTCCAGCTTGGTGACGACGTCCAATGCCTGGGGGACCTTCTTGAAGCTGTCGTCGTTCTTCTGCCGCTCGACCGCCTGCTGGATGTGGGTGATGACGGCGCTCATATCGGCGACGTAGGGTCTCAGGTCTTCACGGTTGTCGCTCTTGTCGTTCTTCATGGTTAGCTCCTTCTTGGTGTGGGAGACCCGGGGATCGCCGGGTCGCATAGACCTCTTAAGCAAGATACCTGCCGGGTACGCCCAAACCTTCCATCGCCTCCCGCGTATGGAGACGGGGGGATTGACCCCGTCTCCAGAACCGACAGGGAAGGGATTCCGATGAAGAGACTCGCTTCGGTCTTCGGCGGCCTGCTGCTGGCCATGGCCGCTCTCGTTTCGACCTCCGTGGCACCGGTCGCGGGCGCCCCGCACGAATACGGTGCCGGCGCGAGGGAGGACCAGAAGCCGCCGACTCCCGGCGAGCAGCCTCCTCCCACCCCCGAGGAGAAGGAGAAGAAGAAGGCCAAGCCCGACCTGCCGCCGATCGAGGGCGAGCAGCCGCGGCCCATCGAGCGGAAGGAGGCCCCCACGGCCGGGCCTGCCGCCACGGCAGCGGACGCCAAGGGCGAGAAGAAAGAGGAGAAGTGGAACGTCAACGCTCCCCCGGGCCCCTCCTCGGAGGTGACGATCGACACCGCCGAGGGGACCTGGATGAGCCTCGACGTCTCCCCCGACGGCAAGGAGATCGCCTTCGACCTCCTGGGCGACCTCTACACGATCCCCATCACGGGCGGCGAGGCCAAGGCTCTCACCCACGACATGGCCTGGCAGATGCAGCCGCGCTATAGCCCGGACGGCAGATCGATCGCCTTCACCAGCGACCAGGGGGGCGGCGACAACATCTGGCTCATGGACCGGGACGGCAAGAACCCGCGGCCGGTGACCAAGGAGACCTTCCGGCTGCTCAACAGCCCGGCCTGGAGCCCGGACGGCGAGTGGATCGTCGCCCGCAAGCACTTCACCGCCCAGCGCTCGCTCGGGGCCGGCGAGATGTGGCTCTACCACCGGACGGGGGGCGACGGCCTGCAGCTGACCAAGAAACCGAACGACCAGAAGGATGCCGGCGAGCCCGCCTTCTCCCCCGACGGCCGCTACCTCTACTACAGCCAGGACATCACCCCCGGGCCGGTCTTCCAGTACAACAAGGACCCCAACGACGAGATCTTCGACATCCAGCGGCTCGACCGCACCACCGGCGAGACCGAGGCGCTCGTCACCGGCCCGGGCGGCTCGGTGCGCCCCACCCCGTCCCCAGATGGCAAGCAGCTCGCCTTCATCCGCCGGGTGCGCGGCAAGAGCGTCCTCCATCTCCGCGACCTGCGCTCGGGCGAGGAGCAGCCGCTTTACGACGGGCTCGACCGCGACATGCAGGAGACCTGGTCGATCCACGGCCTCTACCCGGTCCTGGCCTGGACCCCCGACTCGCGCTCGCTCGTCTTCTGGGCCGGCGGCAAGATCCACCGCCTGGACCTGGCGAGCCGCCAGGTGGCGGAGATCCCCTTCCACGTCCACACCACCCGCGGGGTCACCGCGGCCCTCCGCTTCCCCGTCGCCGTGGCGCCCGAGACGTTCGACGTCAAGATGCTGCGCTGGATCGAGGTCTCGCCCAAGGGGGACCGGGTCGTCTTCCAGGCCCTGGGGCACCTCTGGATGCGCGACCTGCCGAACGGCGCGCCCCACCGCCTCACCCGGCAGAACGAGCATAACGAGTACTACCCCGCCTTCTCCCGCGACGGCCGTCAGGTCGTCTACACCACCTGGAGCGACAAGACCCTGGGCACGGTGCGGATCGTCCCCGTCACCGGGGGCGGTGGTGGCGAGGGCCGGGTCCTCACCCCCGAGCCCGGCCACTACGTCGAGCCCGCCCTCTCCCCCGACGGCAAGGTCGTCGTCTACCGGAAAATCGGCGGCGGCGGGGCTGGCGATATCCGCACCTCGGCCTGGTCGGCGAACCCGGGGATCTACCGGCTGGCTCTGGGGACGGGAACGCCCGGGACGCCCAAGCGGATCGCGACGGACGGCGTCCGCCCCCACTTCGGGGCGGAGAGCGACCGCGTCTATCTCATGGAGATCGGCGAGAAGAACGTGCGGAGCCTGGTCTCGCTCGACCTCTCGGGGGCCGAGAAGCGGAGCCATCTGACGAGCGAGAAGGCGACCGAATTCCGGGTCTCGCCCGACGGTCGGTGGGTGGCCTTCCGGGAGAGCTTCAACGCCTACGTGACGCCGTTCGTCGCCACCGGCAAGGCGGTCGAGGTCGGCCCCAAGGCGACCGCCTTGCCGCTCGCCAAGGTGTCGAAGGACGCCGGGGAGTATCTCGGCTGGTCGGGCGACAGCAAGACCCTCCACTGGGCGCTCGGCCCCGAGCTCTACAGCCGTGACTTGAAGGACGCCTTCGCCTTCGTGGCCGGCGCCCCCGAGAAGCTCCCCGAGGCCCCGGCCAAGGGGGTGGCGCTCGGCTGGGCCGAGAAGACCGACGTGCCGAGCGGCACGGTGGTCCTCTCGGGCGGCCGGATCGTCACCATGCGAGGGAGCGAGGTGATCGAGGACGGGGCGATCGTCGTTCAGGGGAACCGCATCCGGGCCGTGGGGCCGCGCTCCTCCGTCGAGGTCCCGGCCGGGGCGAAGGTCGTCGACACCCGCGGCAAGACCCTGATCCCGGGGCTGGTCGACGTCCACTGGCACGGCAGCTTCGGGAGCGACGGCATCATCCCGCAGGACAACTGGATCACCTACGCGAGCCTCGGCTTCGGCGTCACCACCCTCCACGACCCATCGAACGACAGCGCCACGGTGTTCGCCGCCGCCGAGCTGCAGCGGGCCGGCCTCATCACCGCGCCGCGGATCTACTCGACCGGCACGATCCTCTACGGCGCCGCCGCCCCCTTCACCGCCAACATCGACAGCCTGGACGACGCCCGCGCCCACCTGCGTCGCCAGAAGGCCCTGGGGGCGATCAGCGTCAAGAGCTACAACCAGCCGCGGCGCGACCAGCGCCAGCAGATCATCGCCGCGGCCCGCGAGACCGGGATGATGGTGGTGCCCGAGGGGGGCTCGCTCTTCGAGCACAACATGACGATGGTCGTCGACGGCCACACCGGGGTCGAGCACTCGATCCCCGTGGCCAAGTCCTACGACGACGTCCGCCAGCTCTGGAGCGGCACCAAGGTGGGCTATACGCCGACCCTGATCGTCGGCTACGGCGGGGTCTGGGGGGAGAACTACTGGTACGCCAAGACCCCGGTCTGGGCCGACCCGCGGCTCCTCGCCTTCGTGCCGCGCGAGGTGATCGACCCCCGCGCCCGCCGCCCCTTCGTCGTCCCCGACGAGGAGTGGGGACACTTCTACAACGCCCGCAACACCGCCGCGCTGGCGCACGCCGGGGTGCACGTGCAGATGGGCGCCCACGGCCAGCGCGAGGGACTGGGAGCGCACTGGGAGATGTGGATGCTCGCCCAGGGCGGCCTCACGCCCATGGAGGCTCTCCGCGCCGGCACCCTCTCCGGCGCCGAGTACCTGGGGATGGACAAGGATATCGGCTCGCTCGAACCGGGGAAGCTCGCCGACGTCGTCGTCCTCGACAAGAATCCCCTGGAGGACATCCGCAACTCGGAGAGCATCGCCCTGGTCGTCCAGAACGGCCGGGTCTACGACGGCAAGGCGCTCGACCAAATCGGCAACCACCCGAAGAAGCGCGAGCCCTTCTTCTGGCAGCGCCCGGTCCCCGCCTTCGCGGCCCCGGCTCCTCGCTAAATGCTACGCCCTCTAAGGCCACGGATAGAAGTCGGCGCTGTGCCTCACAGCGGCTCCCGCCGCAACGACGCCACCGCGCCCAGCAACCCCGCGACCGCCCCCAGGAGTACGACCAGGCCGATCTCGCTCCCGCCTAGGAAGTTGGTGGCGAGCATGGCGGCGATCAAGGAGGAGGCGGCGCGGGCGTGGACGAAGTGGTATGCGCCGTAGAGGCCGGCCAGGGCGAGGAGGGCGCCCAAAACACCCTGGAGCAGACCCTCGGCGTAGAACGGCCCGCGGATGAAGAACTCGGTCGCCCCCACCAGGCGCATGATCGAGATCTCCTCGTGGTGGAGATAGGCGGTCAGGCGGATGACGCTGGCGATGGTGAAGATCGCCGCTCCCAGGAGCACCGCGCCCAGGGCCAGGCCCACCCCCCGGACCACCGCGATGAGGGTCTCCAACTGGCGCAGCCACTCCCGGTCGTCGTCCACCATGCTGACCTCGGGGCGCTGCCGCCAGGCCCGGAGCCAGGTGGCCAGGTCCCCCGGCGGAGCCTGGCGTTCGGAGACCGCGACTTCGAGCGAGGGAGGGAGCGGCTCCTCCCCCAGCCCCTCGACGAGGCCGGAGAGGCTGGGAAAGATGTCGCGGAAGCGCTGCCGCGCGGCGGCGGCCGAGACCGGCTGCACGGAGGCCACCCAGGGCGGCGCCTTCGCCTCCGCCGCCAGGCGCTGGATCTCCGGTTCGGCGGTCGCGGGCTTCAAGTAGATCACCACCCGGGTCTCGGCCCGCCAGCGCTCGACCGCCCCCGAGAGGTTGCGGCTGGCGAGGAGGAAGACGCCGCCGAGAGTCAGGCTGACGGCGATCGTGAGGACGGCGAGAAAACTCACCCGATAGCCCCGGCCGAGGTTCACGAGGGCCTCGCGGAAGAAATAGCGCAAGGCTTTGACGAAGCTCACTCCGGCACCTCGTCGTGCTCGGTCGGCGGGAGGTACGGGGTAAGGTTCTCCGTCGCGCGATCCTCTTCCGGCGCCGGTTGGAGCCGCGGTGGGTCCTTGCCCAGGAGCTCGACGTCCGACACCAGCCGGCCGTGCTCCAGGGTGATCACCCGCCGCCCCACCCGCTCGATGGTGTCGCGGTCGTGGGTGGCGAGGAGCACCGTCGTCCCCCGCAGGTTGACCTCGAGGAAAAGGCGCAGGATCTCCTGCGAGAGGTCGGGATCGAGGTTGCCGGTCGGCTCGTCGGCGATCAGGATCTCGGGGTCGTTGACTAAGGCGCGGGCGATCGCCACCCGCTGCTGCTCGCCGCCCGAGAGCTGCTCCGGGAAGGCGTTCATACGGTGCGCGAGCCCGACCCGGCGGAGGGCCTGGTAGGCCAGGGCCCGCTGCCCCCGGACGTCGAGCCCCAGAACCCGCGGCAGGTAGGAGACGTTCTCGAACACGGTCTTCCGGGCGATCAGCCGGAAGTCCTGGAAGACGACGCCGATCGAGCGCCGGAGATAGGGGATCTTCCCCGCCGGGATCGAGGCGACGTTCCTCCCGTTGACGACGATCTGCCCCTCGTTCGGCACCTCCTCGCGGAAGATGAGTTTGAGGAGCGTCGTCTTGCCCGCCCCGCTCGCCCCGGTCAAGAAGAGGAACTGGCCGCGCGGGATGTCGAAGGTCAGATCCGAGAGGGCGGCCTGCCCCCCCGGGTAGAGCTTGCTGACGTGGAAGAACTGGATCACGGCGGGCCAGGGGGGCGATGAGCCGTCAGCCGGCTGCCGTCTCGCCGTCCAAGGCCTGGCGCAGGAGCTTCTGCACCAGGGGCGGCTGGGCACGGCCGCCGGAGCGCTTCATCACCTGGCCGACGAGGAAGCCCATCGTCTGGGTCTTCCCGGCCCGGTACTGCGAGACCGGTCCCGCGTGCTCGGCGATCACCGCCGCGATCCAGCTCTCGATCTGGCCCGTGTCGCTCACCTGGAGGAGCCCGAGCCGCGCCGCCGCCTCCGCCGGCTCCTCGGCAGTCCCCCAGGTCGCCGCCAATACCTCCTTGGCGGCGCTGTTCGAGAGCTGGCCCCGGTCGACCATGGCGACCAGGGCCGCCAGGCGCTCGGGCGGGAGGGCGCCCGCCACGTCCCCCGCCTCGAGCTTCCTCTCCTTGACCTCGCGCAGGACCTCGCCCATCACCCAGTTGGCGATCCCCTTGGGGTTCCCCGGCAGGGCGAGGGCGGCGGCCTCGTAGTAGTCGGCGAGCTCGCGGTCGCCGGAGAGCACGCTGGCGTCGGCGGCGGAGAGGCCGTACTGGAAGGCGAAGCGTGCCCGCCGCGCCCAGGGGAGCTCGGGCAGCTCCGCGGCGTCGGCCGCGATGCGTTCAGGCGTAAGCACCAGGGGCGGCAGGTCGGGCTCCGGGAAGTAGCGGTAGTCGTGCGCCTCCTCCTTGCTCCGCAGGAGGCGGGTGACTCCCGCATTGGCGTCGAAGCTGCGGGTCTCCTGGGCGACCCGGCCGCCGCCGGTCAAGAGGGTGACCTGGCGTTCGATCTCGTACTCGATCGCGCGCGCCACGTTCCTGAACGAATTCAAGTTCTTGACCTCGGCCTTGGTGCCGAGCCGGGTCTCCCCCACGGGCCGGACCGAGACGTTGGCGTCGCAGCGCAGGCTCCCCTCCTCCATGTTGCCGTCGCTCGTCCCGGTGTAGAGGAGGAGCTGATGGAGAGTCTGGAGATAGTCCTGAGCCTCGGCTGCGGTCGCCATGTCGGGCCGCGAGACGATCTCGACCAGGGGGACCCCGCAGCGGTTGAAGTCGACCAGGCTCTCCCCGGGGAGGGCGCCGCCGCCGGGGGCTTCGTGGAGGAGCTTGCCGGCGTCCTCCTCCATGTGCAGGCGCTCGATGCGCACCCTTTTCTCGCCGAGGGTGAGCGGCAGCGATCCGTCCTCCGCGAGCGGCCGGTCGTACTGGCTGATCTGGTAGCCCTTCGGCAGGTCGGGGTAGAAGTAGTTCTTGCGCGCGAAGACCGAGTGGGGGCGCACTGTACAGCCCAGGGCCAGGGCGAGCTTGACCGCGAGGTCGACGGCATGGCGGTTGGCGACCGGCAGGGTCCCCGGGTAGCCGAGGCAGACCGGGCAGACGAGGGTGTTCGGCGCCGCTCCGAAGCGGTTTGGGCAGCGGCAGAACATCTTGCTCGCCGTCAGGAGCTGGACATGGACCTCAAGGCCGATCACCGCCTCATACGCTTCGTGGGGCATCGCGGCTGCGAGTTTACCGGAAGTGCGCCGCTTCCTGTCTCTCCCGATGGGCAGTCGTAAGCGACCCGAAAGTTCCGTCCTCGGGCCCTGCAAGATCTCTCGAGCGTTTTCCGTCCCCGCAGGAGGAGGGTGAAATGCCGAGACACGACTCAATCTTCAAAGCGCTATTGCGCAGCTTCTTCGCGGATCTCCTGAGGCTTGCGGTGCCAGCCCTGGCAGGGCGGCTCGACCTCACGCACCCGCTGTTCCTCGACAAGGAGTTCTTCACCGCCGGAGGGCGGCGGCGGGAGCTGGATCTGCTCGCCCGAGTCTCCTTTCTGGGAGACGGCGGCAGCTCTCTTTTGATCCACGTCGAGGTCGAGGCCCGCGCCAGGCCAGGGACGGGCCGACGCCTCTGGCGTTATCGCAACCAGATCCAGGCCACCCACGAGATCCAGGTCCTGTCGATCGTGCTCTACCTCGATCGCGGGAGGGCCGGTATCCGAATCCTGTCCCTGGAGGACGACCTGCTCGGTCCAGGCCTG
>JAXDLD010000070.1:0-10135 GCA_034666805.1 Acidobacteriota bacterium | reverse complement strand
GAAGGGCGCCGCCTTGGACCTCCTGGTCTATGAGCAGCCGGGCTGGGTGGTGTCGCGCGACATCGATCTGGTCGTCCGGCGCCGCTCGGGGGAGTCCCTGCCGCGGGAGGACTGGGAGGTGCGGCGGCCGCTCTACGCGGTGGGGATCGAGTGTGACTACCTCACTCACCACGACGTCACCATGAACGGCCTCCTCCCCGTCCGCTTCGAGCGCATCTGGCGCGACGCGCGGCCGGTCACCGTACGGGGGGAGCCCGCTCTCGTGATGGCGCCCGAGGACCTCGTGATCTCGCTCGCCATCAACGCCTGCCGCAAGCGTTTCCTGCGCTTGAAAGAGATGTTCGCGTTGGCCGAGAGCGTGCGCCGGCTGGAGCTCGACTGGCCGCTCCTCGCCACCCGCGCCCGCGAGGACAGTGCGGAGGGGATCGTCTACACGGCCCTCCTCGTCACCCGGGAGACCCTCGGCTGCCCCCTGCCGCCTCCAGCGCTCGCCTGCCTCGGGCTCTCGGCGGCCCGGCGGCGGCTCCTCGGCCTGCTGCTCGCCGCCCTCCTCCGCGCCGGCTCGCTCACCGACTTCGAGGGCGGCCGGTCCGGGCTGTTCGGCCGGCGCTTGAACCTCTCCCTCCTCCTCCCCTACGCGAGCTATCGCAAAGAGCAGCTCCTCCGCTCGCTCCGTCTCGCGACCGGCTACCACCGGCCGCTCGGCACGGCGGCGGCTGCCGCCGCCCCCGCTTCCTAGGCGCTCCGCCAGAGCGGACGGGTGAGGCAGGTGGGGCCGCCCTCGGCTTTCAACGAGATCTCGTTGCCGCGGTAGGTCTCGACCTCGCAGCCGGCCGCCTCCAGGAGCCGGCGGGTGACCGGGTTGCCTTCCAGCATCACGCAGTGCCGAGGCGCCAGGGCGAGGACGTTGGTGGCCTGGGTGGCCAGCTCCTCGCCGGGGATCTCGATGAGCCGGATGCCGCGTTCCTGGAGCAGCCGCCAGAACGGGACCGGCAGGAGCGGCGGGTAGACGACGGCCAGGTCGTGGTCGACGAGGCTCACGAGCGACAGCAGGTGGAGGCAGGCTTCCGGGCCGGTGTGGTAGGGGAGCTCGACCGGGATGACCTCAATGCCCGGGTCGGAGCCGGCGAGCGCCTCCCGGAGCTGGGCCAAGCCCTGGGCGTTGGTGCGAAAGCCCTGCCCGACCGCGAGTGTCCGGTGGTCGAGCCAGAGGAGGTCGCCGCCCTCGGCGGTCGCCTCCCCACTCAAGGTGTAGAGGATCGGCACGCTGACCGCGGAGAGCCGGCGGGCCAGGGCCTCCTCCTCGCCGCGGCGGAGCTCCTTGCCCATCCGGAGGATGACGGCGCCGCGGTCGGTGACGAGGGCCGGGTCGAAGACGTAGATGGCGTCCGCCCGCTCCGGCTGGGGCTCCGGGTGGTCGAAGACCTCGGCGCCCGCGGCGCTCAAGATCGCCACCAGCTCGTCGTGCTCACGCTCCGCCGCTTCGAGGTCCGGCCGGCCCGAGTAGTGCCAGCGCCCCGGGTCGGCGGCAGCGAAAGCCCGGTCGGGGCGCTTGACGAGCACCCGCCGCAGGGGGTCGACCATGCTCTGGCTGCCGTAGGAGGAGGGCACCGCGGGACGCTACCACCTGCCATACGGCGTTGCAATCTATTACCATACCCCCGCCTTGATCACCCATTTCCACCGCAAGCTCTGTGAGGCCATCGCAGCATGAGCGACGTGGTTCAGAGATTCTGGGGCTTCTGTCACACCCTTCGCCACGACGGGATCGATTACGGCGACTACATCGAGCAGATCACCTACCTGCTCTTCCTGAAGATGGCGGACGAGCGCCGGATCGACCTCTCCGCGGTCGGCCGGGAGAGGCCGACCGACTGCTCGTGGCCGCGCCTCGCCCGGCTCTCGGGGCCGGCGCTCCTCGACCACTACGTCGCCGTCCTCGGGGCGCTCGGGCGGGAGGAGGGGCTCCTGGGCGAGATCTTCGCCGACTCGGTCTCGCGCTTCAACAAGGCCGCCAACCTGAAGCGGCTGCTCGGCCTGATCGACGAGACGGAGTGGACGGCGCTCGAGGTCGACATCAAGGCCGCCGTCTTCGAGGGGCTGCTCGAAAAGGCGGCGAGCGAGGGCAAGAAGGGCGCCGGCCAGTACTTCACCCCCCGCCTCCTCATCCAGGCGATCGTCCGCTGCGTCCGCCCCGATCCGCGGGAGCATGAGGAGTTCACCCTCTGCGACCCGGCCTGCGGCACCGGCGGCTTCCTGGTCGTCGCCTACGAGTGGTTCCTCGCCGCGGCGCGTCCCGAACGGGATACCGATCTCGATCCCACCCTCCTCGCGCGGGTGCGGCGCGGCACCTACTTCGGCCAGGAGCTGGTGCCGCGGCCGCGCCGGCTCTCCTTCATGAACCTCTACCTGCACGGGCTGGCCCCCGAGATCCGCCTCGGCGACTCGCTCTACGAGCCGCTCGACCTGCCGGCCCCGCGCCGCTTCGACGTCGTCTTGACCAACCCGCCGTTCGGCAACAAGGGGGCGAACCAGGCCCCCGCGCGGGAGGACTTCGCCGTCACCACCTCGAACAAGCAGCTCAACTTCCTCCAGCATGTCCTCACCCTCTTGAAACCGGGCGGCCGGGCCGCCGTCATCGTGCCCGACAACTGCCTGTTCGCCGACCAGGCCGGCCTGGTCTTCGAGATCCTGACCGCCGAGTGCGACCTCCACACCGTGCTCCGTCTGCCCAACGGCACCTTTACCCCCTACAGCGCCGGCACCAAGACCAACGTCGTCTTCTTCACCAAGGGGCGGCCGACCGAAACCGTCTGGGTCTACGACGCGCGCACCAACGTGCCGCGGATCACCAAGAAGGACCGCCCCTTGAGCGCCGCCCACCTCGCCGCCTTCGAGGCCTGCTACGGCGCCGACCCCGATGGCCGCGCCCCACGCTCCGAAGCCGACGCCCCGGAGGACCGCTGGCGCTCGTTCCCCATCTGCGAGGTCGAGGCCCGCGACTACAAGATCGATAGCCTCAAGTGGCTCAAAGACCTCTCCCCCGAGGGCGACGACCTGCCGGCGCCCGAGGAGCTGGCGGCCGACGCCGCGACCGACCTCGAAGAGGCGCTCGAGGAGCTCGCGGCGATCCTCGATCTCCTCGAAGAGGCGAAAGTCGTGCCGCCCCGGGCCGTGGCGAGGCGGCGGTGAGCGGGCTTCCGGAAGGCTGGGCCGAGGCGAGCCTCGAGGAGCTCGCGATCCATGTCCTCGGCGGCGAGTGGGGAGAGGCCGATCTGCCGGCGGCGGGCCCGGAGAGCGTGCGGGTGCGGGTCGTCCGCGGGACGGAGTTCCGCGACTGGGAGCGCTCGAAGGGGGCGACGGCCGCTCTGCGCCGGATCGGCCGGGCGAGCCTCGACCGCCGGCGGCTTCAGGAGGGCGACCTCGTCGTCGAGACCTCGGGCGGCGGCGTCCGCCAGCCGGTCGGGCGGACCCTCCGCATCGACGAGGCGGCGCTCGCCCGCTCGCCGGAGCCCCTCGTCTGCTCGAATTTCTGCCGCCAGGTCCGGCTCCGCCCCGGGGTCGACTCCGCCTACGTCCAGCTGGCGCTCACCTGCCGCTACCTGGACGGCAGCCTGGACGCCTTCCAGACCCAGACCACCAACCTGCGGAACCTCGACTTCCCGGCCTTTCTGAACGGCGTGACCTTCCCCCTCCCGCCGCTCGCCGAGCAGGAGCGGATCGCCGCCCGGGCGGCGCAGCTCCTGGCGCGGATCGGCCACGTCCGCGACCTGCTCGCTCAAGTCGGGGCGACCGTCAAGCGCCTGCGCCAGTCGGTCCTCGCCGCCGCCTGCTCCGGGCACCTGACGGAGGACTGGCGCGCGGAGCAGGCCGGGGGCGAGCCCTTCTTCGAGCTCATGGCGCGCCGGCTCGCCGAGCGCCGACGCCGCTTCGAGGCCGAGTGCCGGGAGGCCGCGTCGAGCGGGAGGAAGCCGCCCCGCCGGCCGCGGAACTTGACCCCGACCGCCTGGCAGGCGCCGGACTCCCTCGCCCTCCCGCCGCTCCCCCCGGGCTGGTCGCGGATCGCCCTGGGGGACGTGCTCGAACGGGTGCAGCAGGGGACCTCGGTCCGTTCCGAGGCCGCGGCGGGCGGCATCCCCGTCCTCCGCATGCCCAACATCAAGGACGGCGAGATCGACCTCCGGGACTTGAAGACCATCCCGCCGGAGGCCGAGGACTTCCCGGCCTTCACCCTGCGCCGCGGCGATATCCTCTTCAACCGCACCAACAGCCCGGAGCTGGTCGGCAAGGCGGCGGTCTTCGAGGCCGACCTCGAGGCGATCTTCGCCTCCTACCTCCTCCGGCTGGTCTGCGATGAACGGCTGGTGGTGCCGCGCTACGTCTGCTACTGGATCAACTCGCCCTGGGGCCGCGCCTGGGCGCGGGCGGTGCGCACCGACTGCGTGAGCCAGTCGAACATCAACGGCTCGAAGCTCCTCGTCCTGCCTCTCCCCGCCCCGCCGCTCGCCGAGCAGCGGGAGATCGTGCAGCGGATCGAGTCCCTCTTCGGCCTGGCCTCGCGCACCGAGGAGCGGCTCGCCGCGGCCGCCGCCCGGGTCGAGCGCCTGCCCCGGACGATTCTCTCCCGCGCCCTTCGCGGAGAGCTGGTGCGCGCCTGACGCTATATTGTGATTTTAAAATATCGTCCGATTGCGATCTATCCCACCAAAAACGAATCCGCGGAAAGTTGTCTCGCTTCACCCTGCCTCTCGCACTCTTGCCGTAGAGCTGCCCATCGGGGGGCGATTCAGCCTGGGCGGTTCCTGATTCTGTAACGTTAACCTTGGTTTACTTTCTTTTGGAGGGGGATTGTCATGGCTAAGAATATCGTCATTGTGGGTGGTGGCTCGGCCGGATGGATGACCGCGGCCTATCTGCGGAAGGCTCTCGACAAGGTCGACACCATCACTCTCGTAGAATCGAAAACCATCCGCACGATCGGCGTCGGCGAGGCCACTTTCAGCACCATCAAGCTCTTCTTCGACTTCCTGGGCTTGAAGGAGTCGGAGTGGATGCCGAGCTGCAACGCCGCCTACAAGCTGGCGATCAAGTTCAACAACTGGCGTGCCGAGGGCGGCCACTTCTACCATCCGTTCCAGCGCTACGAGACGGTCGACGGCTTCAACGTCGCCGAGTGGTGGCTGAAGCTCAAGCGCGGCGAGGAGCCCTTCGACTACTCCTGCTTCACCATTCCCGCTCTCTGTGACAACAAGCGTTCCCCGCGCTATCTCGACGGCCGGGTGTTCGACGACAAGATGCAGTCCTTCTTCGAGGAGGAGCAGCTCCAGAAGAAGAACGTCTTGACCGATCACAAAGTGCAATACCCCTACGCCTACCACTTCGACGCCAGCCTCCTGGCCGAGTACCTGAAGGACTACGCCATGGCGCGCGGCGTCCGCCAGGTCCTGGACGACGTCACGAGCGTCAACCTCAAGGAGGACGGCAGCATCGCCTCCATCACGACCAAGGAGCACGGCGCGATCGAGGGCGACCTCTTCGTCGACTGCACGGGCTTCCGCGGCCTGCTGATCAACCAGGCCTTGAAGGAGCCCTTCATCTCGTTCAACGAGTCGCTCCTCTGTGACCGCGCGGTCGCTCTCCAGGTGCCGGTCGACTCCGAGCAGGAGGGCATCGCCCCCTACACCTCGGCCACCGCCATGAGCTCGGGCTGGATCTGGAACATTCCGCTCTACGGCCGCGTCGGCACCGGCTACGTCTACTGCAGCGCCTTCCTCTCCCCCGAGGAGGCGGAGGCCGAGTTCCGCGCCCACCTGGGACCCAAGGCGGAGAGCTGCAACGCCTCGCACATCAAGATGCGGATCGGCCGCAACCGCAACTCGTGGGTCAAGAACTGCGTCGCGATCGGCCTCTCCTCCGGCTTCGTCGAGCCGCTCGAGTCGACCGGCATCTTCTTCATCCAGCACGGCATCGAGGAGCTGGTCAGCCACTTCCCGAACGGCTCCATGGACGAGGACATCGTCCGCAGCTACAACAAGGTGGTCGCCGAGTGCATCGACGGCGTCCGCGAGTTCCTCACCCTGCACTACCGGGCGAGCAGCCGGATGGACACCGACTTCTGGAAGGCGACCAAGGGGCAGACGGCGATCTCGGACGACCTCACAGACCGCCTGCGCCTCTGGCGCAAGCGCCTGCCCAACGCGAAGAACGTCAACCCCAGCTACCACGGCTTCGAGTCCTACTCGTACTCGGTGATGCTCCTGGGCCTGAACTTCCAGCCCGAGCAGAACCTCCCGGTCTTGGACCTCCTGGACGACCGCAAGGCCTCCGCGGCCTTCACCGCCATCCGGCAGAGGACCGAGCACCTGGTGAAGACGCTGCCGTCCCAGTTCGAGTACCTCTCGCACGTCCGCGCCCAGGCGGCGTAGGCGACGTAGGCGACCGGCGCGATCACGGTTCAAAAAGCCCCCGGGGCGGAGCGCAGGCGCTCCTCCCGGGGGCTTTTCCCTTTCCCGCTCTCGCTAGAAGTTCCGGTTGATCGAGAGGTGCGGCTCCTTGTAGCGCCGTGCCGAGCGCCCCCAGAGCCACTGGTCGTAGCCGATGTCCACCGCCCAGGCGCTCGCCCCGAGCGGGATCCAGAGGCCGATCCCCGCCTTGAACATACTCGCCTTGTTGAAGTTGTAGGTGGGCCGGGCCCCGAAGCGATCGTCCGGCTGCGGTCGCGAGTTGTTGCCCCGGGCGTGGACGTAGAAGGCGTCGAGCTTCAGGTCGGCGTGCCAGAAGGGCAGCGGATAGCCGAGGTCGAAGGAGACCGGGGTCTCGTCGGCCGGCGCCCCGTCGCGCCAGGTGTAGCCCGCCTGGAAGTTCATCCAGCCGCCGTCGAAGGCCGGCCGGCTGATCAGGTACGAGAGGGTGTAATCGTATTTGAGCAGCCCGCGCCACTCCGGGCTCACCCCGCGGAAGCTCCCGTCCGAGTTGAAGAGGTGGCGGTTGTAGGGCCCCGGGAGGTCGTAGAACCAGGGCGTCCGGACGACGAAAGAGAGCGCCATGGGCAGGTCGCCGCCGCGCAGCTTGTACTTCAAGCCGTACCAGGCGTCGGTCAGACCGGCGTTGTGCTCCTGGTTGTTCTTCGCCCCCTCGAGCCCGTCCAGGTAGGCGATGAGGAAGGTGGCCGAGAGGTTCTTGACGAGCCCCAGCTCGCCGGAGAGGAAGCCGTACTTGAAATCGTGGTAGTTCCGCGTACCTCCCGGAAAATGCCCGAACACGTGGCCGGAGGAGTCCCACTGGTCGGAGGCGACCTTGTCGCTGTATCCGAGCTCGACGTTCCCGTGGCCCGGATCGGGGACCCAGGCGCCTCCGGCCGCGGCAGGCCGGGGCACGATTAAGCAGAATGCCAGCACGTACAGTAGGAACGGCAGGCCCGCGCCTCTCTTCATTATTGTTCTCCCTATTTAGAAGCTCCTCCAGTGAGAGCTATTTAGGGAATAGGTGCTTCGCGGGCAGAATACGGGACAGAAGTGAATCCGACCCCAGGGGGAGGTTCGTATAACGCCCCCCGGGCGGAGCGCGGTCGTTCCGTCCGGGGGCTTCGGTTCAGTAGCCCGAACCGGCGGCCCGGTTCGTCGCCGAGCCCGTGGCTTGCGCTCGCACCATCCGGGCGACGGCCACGTGCCGCCGGACCCCGACCACCACCGCCAGGATCTCAAGCACGGCGCCAGTTATGGCGGCGACGTGGAAACCACCCTTCCCGTTGACGAGGAGGATCAGGCCCAGGACATAGACGGTGAGGCCGGCGAGATTGAGGAGGCAGAAGCTCACGATCGGGCTGAGCGGCACCGCGGCCTGGCTCGCGGGGTCGGCGTACCGCCGCTTGGAGACCGCCGTCAAGGTGAGCGCCAGGCCGGCTAAGAAGATGGCGCCGAGGAGCAGCGTGGTACCGAGGGCGTTCTGCACCGGATCGGGCGCCGGCGCACCCGGGTACCCCGAGCCGACGCTCGCGGCCACGCTCCAGACCAGGGACAAGAGCGCCGGCACGGTGACGACACCGCCGGCCGCTCCACCCAAGACACCGCTGCCGACGCTCGACGCCAGCGCTCCCCGCGGCGGATTTACCGGGGGTTCCACATAGACCATATCGGGTTGGGCTTGTTGCTGCTGCTGGTTAGCCATGTCCTCTCCTTTGATTCAGAGCATTGCATTGTCTCAGGCGCCCCGGGGACGTCAGCGTTACATGCATCTCCTTCTATTTCTTCTACTTGGGATCGCCGACGAGCACGAAAGGCGCCCAGTAGTAAGGGTCCGCGAAGCGTCCCTCCTGGATCAAGGCGAGCTTGGATTGGCGCAGCGCCTCGCCCTTGCCGGCTCCCTTCAGCCGGCGATAGAAATCGGGCATGAGGCGGGCGGTCGAAGCGTCCTCCGCCTTCCACAGGCTCACCACCAGGCTCGGGCTGCCGGCATAGAAGAACGCTCGCGCGAGGCCCACCAGCCCCTCGCCGCTCACCTCCTTTCCGAGTCCGGTTTCGCAAGCCGAGAGGACGACCAGGTCCGCCCGGAGCTTCAGGTTGAAGATGTCATTGACGCGCAGAATGCCGTCGTCGCCGTCCCGCTCGGCCGTGAGGACCAGCCCGGAGAGCTCCGGGAGCCCTTCGGAAAACACACCGTGCGTGGCGAAGTGGACCCACCTCGCGCCCCCGATGCTATGGAGGACGTTCGTCTTGTTGGCCCGCTCTTTCAGGTAGAGCTGGACGGAGGACGCCGGATAGAGCCTCGCGATCGCCGCGACTTCGTCCTCGGACCCCGGCAAAGACGGCAGCCCTCTTCCCTGCCCCTCGCCCGGTCGGCTGACCGGGTCGGCGAAGGCGACGAACTGCGGAGAGCCCGTTGGAACACCAACCGGGCGGAGGGCGCGCAGCCCATCGAGGACGCTCGCCGAGGGAACATAGGTGATCGTATGCCGAAGCAGCAGGAACGGCAGGCCGGAGGCGGGCCGATTGCCGTCGATGGCGGAGGGATTGGTCAGCAACACCTCGAACGGCAGCAGGTTGAGAGCGCCGTCCGGTGCGATCAGGAGGTGGTGCTTGCCTACCAGGTGAGAGGCCGCCGGAGCGATGAGGATCTGATAGAGCTCCGTCGCCCCCTCGCGGAGCGTTCCTTGCTCGAGGAGGTTCGGCGGGTGGGAGATCGCTTCTCCGAGGCTACGAACCCGATTCTCGATCTCGCCGCGGGCGGGCAGGGGGTAGGCCGTGAGCCTCTCCCGCGTGACGACGAAGAGGAACGACCTCTCGGTGCCGAGGAAATATTCGAGGAGCGCGGTCTGCCCGTCCAACCCGCGCGCGATACGGGCGGCATCGAGCGTCTTCGGGTAGCGGACCGCGGAGTAGCGCGGGTTCTGGCTCCGGATCTTCCGGGCGAGAGCCTCCTGGCGCCGCTCGATGTCCAGGAGATCCTGCTGCAGCCGATCGATCGTGGCCTGGTCTTGGCGTCCTGCGGCCTCCACGAGATGGTTCTGGCTCTCGTAGAGGTCCTTGTCGAGCTTTGCCTCCTGCTGCTTGAGGTCCGGTGATACACCCTGATTGACGTTGATCCGCCCCTCGGAGAGGAGGTCGAGCAGACCGCGCGCACGCGCCCTCTCACTCGCGGTAAGCGCGTCCGCCCAGCGCCCGGCCCGAACGAGGAGGTCGATGTAGAGCTGGTAGTAGTCGTTCACGGTCGCGAAGAAAGAAACACGCGTCTGGTCGCGAAGGAAGCGGCTGCGTACGTTTTCGAGGTCGTTGAGGACCTTCTCGATCTTCTGTCGAGCCGGCTCGAAGTGGCCACGGTCGCGGTCCAGCAGAGCTTGCTGGAACAGACAGGCGGCAACGATCGCCGGCCGGCGGGTCTGCCGGGCCAGTGCGAACGCGCGTTCCAGGTCGGCTGAGGCGAGTGGAAAATCAGCCATCAGACGATAGGTGTTGCCCCTCTCGAGCAGCGTCTTGGCGATCTCCTCCTGCTCACCGGCCTTCCAGATCGCCAGCGCCTGGGTAAGGGAGTCCTGCGCCTGGTCCAGCTTGTGAAGCCTCAAGTAGGCTTTGCCCAGTGCCTGGAACGCATGGCCCCGCTCCGGGCCGCCCTTTCGGGCGAGATGGAGTGCGCGCTCGTA
>JAXDLD010000069.1:0-2792 GCA_034666805.1 Acidobacteriota bacterium | reverse complement strand
CGGCTGGCGACGACCCCGGAGCGCAGCGCCGCCCCCTTGCCGCGGTTGCGGTCCTGGCGGAGGAGGACCACCCCGCGGCCGGCGAACGATTCCGCCACCACGGCGGTGCCGTCGGTCGAGCCGTCGTCGACGACGAGGACCTCCGCCGCGATCTTCTGGCCGGCCAGGTAGCCGAGGATGCGCTCCAGAGTGGGTCCGAGCCGCGCAGCCTCGTTGTAGGCGGGGATGACGATCGAGAGGTCCATGGCGGCGGGGGCATTATATGCGTCGGGCTACAGTACAATCGGCGGTCCCTCCTCCCCATACCTCTATGGCCAGCCTCCTCCGGTCCCTGCTTCCCGCGAGCGCCGTCCAAGTCCTCTGGGCGGGTGCCGATCCGGACGGGATGGCGGCCGAGCTCGGGGCGGCGGGGCTCCAGGTGACGGTTGAGGCAGGCGGGACCGCCCCCCTCCTAACCTCCCCCCTGCCCCAACCGCCCCCCTCACAGGGAGGGACCCACCCCCCGGACCCCTCGTTCGATGCCGTGGTCCTCCCCGCCGGCCTCGACGGCGATCCCGCCGCCCAGCTCGCCGCCGCTCGCGCCCTCCTCGCCGAGGAGGGCCGCCTCCTCCTCGTCACCACGGCGGACTCGGCGCGCGATCTCGTGGTCGCCCTCTCGGAGGCCGGGTTCGTCGTCCTCCGCCAGGAGAGCGCCCAGGAGAGCACAGGAGCCGGCCGCGAGGTCCTCTCGGCGCGGCCGGACCCGTTCGTCGTCCGCGCCTACCGGGAGGGGGACGAGGAGGCGATCCTCGCCCTCTTCCGCTCCAGCTTCCACGCCGACCGGACCCCCGAGCGCTGGCGCTGGGAGTATCGGGAGAACCCCTACGGCGACCTCCGCGTCACCGAGGCCTTCGCGCCCGACGGCAGCCTCGCCGCCCACTACGCCGGCTACCCCGTGTACTTCTCCGGATCTTCTGGAAGATTCCTCGCCCTCCAGATCGGCGACACCATGACCGCCGCCGCCTTCCGCCACGTGGGTCGCGGGCCCACGAGCCTCCTCGGCCGCAGCGTCCGGCACTTCTACGCTCGCTACTGCGAGGGGCGCGTCGCCTTCAATTACGGATTCAACACGGGAAACATCCAGCGCTTCTCCATGCGCTTCGTGCGCGCGGAGCGGCTGGAGGACTGTCCCTACCGGGTGCGCGAGACTGCTTTACCCCTGCCGGAGCCCCGCGGTCTCGCCCGGCTCGGCTGGAGGGTCGAGAGGATGCGCCACTTCGACGCCCGCTTCGACGACCTCTTCGCCCGGGTGCGCGGCGCCTACGGAACGCTGATCGAGCGCGACGCCCGCTATCTCGAATGGCGCTACGCCACCTGCCCCGGCACGGAGTACTTCGCCTACGCCCTCTTCCGCTTCGGCCGGCTCGCCGGCTGGAGCGTCTTTCGGCAGAAGGGTGAGCGGCTGGTCTGGGGGGATGCCCTGATCGACCCTCGCCACCGCCACGGCCTGGGGCTCCTCCTCAACCGCGTGCTCACCCTCCCCGAGCACCGGGAGACTCGGTTGATCGAGGGCTGGCTCACGACCCGCCCCGCCTGGTGGGACGAGACCGTGACCGCCCTCGGCTTCGAGCGGCGGCCGGAGCCGCAGGAGCTGGGGCTCGTCTATGTCCCCTTCGAGCATGATCCTGGAGAGGATTTCCGGCAGGGGCTCTACTATATGTGGGGGGACAGCGATCTGTTCTGACGAAATTTGCCTTCCCGTCGGCAATCGAAACCAGGCGGCCCAACATCTGACAGGCAGTCCTCCCAAATGCTATCCTTATAGTCGTCACCAGATAACCCTATGCGCTTTCACGGACTTTTTATAGGAATTGATCGGTACGCATCAACTGAGATCGCCGAACTCACGTGCGCCAGGAGGGACGCGGTTGCTCTAGAAGCGCTTTTCGCAGACACGCTCTGCGGTAACACTGTCTTGCTCACGGATACCGATGCAACTCTCGGCAAGATTGAAGGCGAACTCGGGCGACTTACGACATGCTCTTCTGAGGATATCGTCGTTATTAGCTTCTCTGGGCACGGGTCCCCAGATCATGAACTGGTAATGCACGATTCCAATCTCCGTGACCTCGGCGGCACTACCCTTCCCCTCGATAGCCTGGCATCATGGTTCTCGAAGATTCCCGCCAAGCGACTAGTCTTATTTCTCGACTGCTGCTTCTCTGGTGGAATTGGAGCAAAGGTACTACAGGTGGATGCTGTTCCCCGCGACCTCCGTTCGACCGTCCATCGCCTTGAGGAACTCGCGGGGGAAGGTCGCGTGATCCTGACAGCCTCAAAGTCAGATGAGCCCGCCTATGAGAATCCGAGACTCGGGCACGGCTTTTTCACCTACCATTTGCTGCAGGCTCTACAGGGTGCGAAAGAAGTCGTCGATAGCGGGAAGATCTCCGTATACAGGCTTCTGGAGTATGTGACGAAGAGAGTTATCGACGCGGCAAGGCTCATCGGACGGCCGCAACACCCTACCCTGCTAGGCCGCATTGATGGCGAGATCACCTGGCCTGTCTTCGTGGCGGGCAGCCATTACCGCGCCGCTTTCCCAGAGACCTCATCCGCCAAGGCTACATCCAATATTTTTTCGCTTTCCGCCTTTGGATTTCCTCCAGAACTTCTAACGGCCTGGGCTGGCGTAATCCCATCCCTAAACGAATTGCAGCTTTCGGCCATCAACGACTACGGCATCCTGGAGGGTAACCACCTTGTGGTATCCGCTCCAACATCATCAGGCAAGACGATGATCGGCGAGCTTG
>JAXDLD010000068.1:0-7981 GCA_034666805.1 Acidobacteriota bacterium | reverse complement strand
AGCGGACGCTTCGCCTGTTGGCTCTCGGGCGCGCGCCCGGAGGCGTTCGCGCCCATCGCCCGGCTGCTGGATCACCTACGCGCCCCTGCCGAGGTGCGCGCCGCACAGGAGAGCGCCGAGCGCCCCGTCCGTCAGGGCGTCGCCGTCGCGATCGACCCCTCCGGCCCCGCCGGCCCCGAGCTGCGCCTCTACCTGCACGGGCGGAGCGCGCTGGGCGCTGATCGGTATCAGTCGCTGCGCTTCCGGCCCGGCGAGGCACCGCGGCGAGCGACCTATGCCTTCCACTTCCTTCCCGAGACGCCCGGCGGGATCCGGCCCTTAGATCTCGTCGCGCCCGCGCTCCAGGCCCCCTTCGCGGCGCTCCTCACCGCGGAGCGTCTCTCTGCCGCCTCCGGCTTCTGGCTGCGCACGGCGGAGGACGGCGCGGTCGATCAGGTGGATCTCGCCTTCCCCTGGAGCCCGCCCGCGGAGTCGCTGCCGGGCCTGGCCGATCTGGCCGTCGCGGTGGGCGCGCCCATCGAGGAGCGCTGGACGGGCCTGCCCGTGCGCCACGTGGCCCTGCCGGCGGGCGCGGCGCCTCCGACCGTCACCCTCTATGCGTCCACGCCGCGATCCGGACCGTGGCCGGAGAGCGAGGCGGCGCTCCGCGAGCAGGTCTGTCATGGGGCCCGCGCCCGCCATCGCTCCCTCGAAGAGCAGCTGTTCTCTCGCCTGCCGGAGGCGCCTCCGCCGGGCGCCGGCGGCGGCGCGCTCGACGGCTTCTACGACGGCGACGTCGCTACCTGGCGCGCGGTGCTCGGCCCGGATCTGCACTACCACGCGGGAATCTTCGACACGCCCGACCCCGACCCTGACGACGGCGCCATGGAGGCGGCGCTGCGCCGCGCGGTGGTGGATCTCCACCCCTTCCTGCCCGCGGGCGGGCGCGTCTACGACATCGGTTGCGGCTGGGGCGGCCCGCTGGCGATGTGGATCCGAGACCTCGGCTGTGTGGGGCTCGGCCTCACCGAGAGCCGCGCTCAGTTCCGCCACTGCGCCGCGCTGGGTCTGCCGGTGCGCTGGGGAGACGCCGAGAGGACGCTGCCTCCCGGGCGCTTCGACGCCGTCGTTCTGCTCGAATCGCTGAGCCACGTGCGCGACAAACCGAGGCTGCTCCGGACGCTGCGCCTTTTCACCCGGCGGCTGGTGATGCGGGTCAATTGCCAGGACGACGCGCCGGCCGGACCGGCGTTCGGCAGCACCATGCAGGTCTGCGGGTCGGCGGATCTCCGCGCGATGATCGAGGCCGCGGGCTTCCGCATTCTCCATTTTCGAGACCGGCGGCGCGAGGCGCTGCCCTCGATCGCGGCCTGGCGGCGCCGGCTGCTCGCTGTGCCGCCCGGGAGCGATCCCCATCTGGAGACCCTGCGCGCCTGGTGCGCGCGCGTGGCGGCGGCGCCGGAGGCGTGGGGCCGCCACAATCCGCTCATCGAGGTCGTCGCCGAGTGAGGCCCGACAGAGTGCCAGCCGTTTGGCGGCGTTCCAGGGCGGGCGGCGCGGCTCGTCTTCCGCAAGCTCTCGGTGACGAAGCCGAACGTCCTGATCTTGGACGAGCCCACGACCCACCTCGACCTGGGCCCAGGTGAACGGATTGACGGGCGAGTGGGAGGGGATCGAGCCAGTTGCCGAGCTGGGGGGGTAAGGATGGAGACCGCAGGTGTCCATGCGCGAGGTGGGCGCGGCGGGGTGAAGGCGGGACGATGAGAGTCCTGCCATCCACCAGGTCCATGGCCGGCGGCCTCTACTACGACCCAGCAAGCTCCCGCAGGCCTCGCGCTCGCTCTATCAGAGAAACCCTCCCCCCTGAAAGCGCCCGTACCAGCCCCGATAGGCCCGCCGACAGAGGCCATGGGACCGCAATCCCGACCCGGAGACTCCCGGAAGGCGCTGGTAGCGCCGCGGAATGAGCTGGTAGCGAGCGGGAATGCTCTTTTTGAGATCAGGAATGATCTGTTCGGGTTCAGGAAAGAGCTTTTCGCCCTCGAAACAGAGCTTTCCGAGGTCAAATAGGAGCTGTTCTCGTTCAGAACAGCTCTCTTCGGGTGCCAACGAGAACGGTTCGGAGCCCAAAAAGAGCTTTCCCGACCTCTATCAGAGCCTCTTCTCCGCCTAAATGAGCTTTTCTCGCGGGTAATCGAGCGGCAACCTGCCTGGAGCTGGGGACGATGCCCCGAAACCGGGAGATGGGTGCACTGATGGTACAGTCGGCGGTTTTGGCGGGAAGGGTTGTCGAGGTGGATCGAGCCGTAGAAGAGCATCCTAATATTCAGGGCGCCTGTGACGAAGCGTCCGGCCTTCCGCTGTCCTATGGCCAGCGGGCGCTCTGGTTTCTCGACCGCCTCTCTCCGGGCAACCCGGCCTACGTGATTGCCGGCGCCGCGCGGACGCGCGGTCCGCTCCGCGCGGACGCCCTGCTCCGCGCCGGCCGGGCCTTGGTCGCCCGCCACCCCGCCCTTCGGGCCACCTTTAACGCCGATGCCGCGGGCCCCCGGCAGCGGATCGGCGCCGCGGCGTGCCTCGACTTCCGGGAAGTGGAGGCCGCCGACTCCCAAGACCGGATGGAGATCTCCCGGCGTCTCTCCGAGATCGCCTTCCTGCCGTTCGACCTCGAGCACGGCCCGCTCCTGCGCCTGGCGCTCTTCCGCCTGGCCGGCGGCGAGCAGGCGCTCGCCCTCTCGGTCCACCATATCGTGGCCGACTTCTGGTCGGTGGGCGTGCTGCTCCGCGAGCTCGCGGTGCTCTACGGCGGCGAGCTCGATCCTTCGACACCCGTTGAGTCCCTGCCCGCGCCGGCCTTCCCTTACGAGGAGCTCGCGCGGCGGGAGGCGGAGCGGCTCGCCGGTCCCGAAGGGGAGCGGCTGGGGGAATTCTGGCGCCAGGCTCTCACGGGCTACCCGCTGGCCCTGGAGCTCCCCACCGACCGCCCGCGGCCGCCGGTCCAGACCTACAGCGGGGCGGCGCGCGACCTGCGCCTGGCGCCGGCGCCGGTCGCCGCCCTGCGCCGGCTCACCCGCCAGCGGGGAGCGACCCTCTATATGGGCCTCCTCGCCGCCTTCGAGGTGCTGCTCGCGCGCTACAGCGGCCAGGAGCGCCTGGTGGTGGGCTGCCCCACGACGGGCCGGGCCGACTCCGCGCTCGCCGGCCTCGTGGCCTACCTGGTCAATCCGGTGGCGATCCCCGCGGACTTGAGCGGCGACCCGGTTTTCGCCGAGCTTCTCGGGCGGACCCGGGCGGCGGCGCTCGCCTCCTTCGCGCACCAGGAGTACCCCTTCCCGCTGCTCGCGGAGCGGCTGCAGCCGGATCGCGATCCCTCCCGCTCGCCGGTCTTCCAGGTGGTCATCGTGCTGCAGAAGGGTCGGCGCTCGGGCGAGGATGCCATGGCGGCCCTGTCGGCCGGCGAGGAGGGGGCGCGGCTCGCCTTCGGGCCGCTCCTCCTCGAATCGCTGGCGCTCGACGAGCCCGGGGCGCAGTTCGACCTCTCGGCGGTGCTGGCGGAGAGCCCGGGCGGTCTCGTCGGACGCCTCCTCTACAACCGCGACCTCTTCGAGGCGGCGACCGCCGAGCGCATGGCCAGTCACTTCGTCCACCTGCTGGCGGAGCTGGCGGCCGATCCCGCGCGCTGGCTCGCGGCCCGGGTCTCGGACCTGCCGCTCCTCGGGCCGGCCGAGCGCCACCAACTGCTCAGCGATTGGAACGACACCGCGAGCCCGGCGGGCGAGCGGGTCCACGAGCTTTTCGCCGAGCAGGCGCGGTGCCGGCCCGAGGCGGCGGCGGTCACCTGCCGGGGCGAGACGCTCAGCTACGGCGAGTTGGAAGCGCGGTCGGAGCGACTAGCCGGACGCCTGCGCCGGCTCGGGGTGGGGCCCGAGGTACGGGTGGCAGTCTGCCTGGGGGTTTCGCTCGCCCGGGTCGTCGCGGCCCTGGGCGTCGTCCGGGCGGGGGGAGCCTATGTCCTGCTCGATCCCGCCTACCCCGCGGAGCGGCTGGCCTTCATCCTCGCCGACGCCCGGGCGCCGGTGGTGCTCACCGAGCGCGCCCTGGCCGGAGCCCTGCCGCCCTCGGCGGCAGCCGTCGTCTGCCTCGACGAGGAAGCCGACGAAGACGCGAGCGGTGCCCAAGGTGTCGAGGGGGAACCCTCGGCGGCGCCGGCCCTCGGGCCGGAGAGCCTCGCCTACGTCATCTATACCTCCGGCTCGACCGGTCAGCCCAAGGGGGTCGAGGTGCCGCACGGGGGGCTCGCCAACCTCGTGCGCTGGCAGTGCGACGAGCACGGGGTGACGCCGGACGACCGCGCCACCCTGGTGGCGAGCCCGGGTTTCGACGCCTCGGTCTGGGAGCTGTGGCCCAGCCTGACCCGCGGCGCGAGCCTGCATTTCGTCGACGAGGAGACGCGGCTGTCGCCGGCCGCGATCCTCCGCTTCTGGGCCGAGCACGCGGTGACCCTCGCCTTCCTGCCGACCCCGCTCGCCGAGGCCGTCCTCGCGGAGGAGAAAACGGCCGGCGCCGCCTCGCTCCCGCGCTTCCTCTTCGTGGGCGGCGATCGCCTGCACCACGGTCCGGCCGCCGGCTCCCCCCTGCGGCTGCGGGACCTCTACGGCCCCTCGGAGTACAGCGTCGTGACGACGATGGCGGAGGTCCCGGCGGGGAGCGCGGGCGCGTCGATCGGCCGGCCCATCGCCAACACCCGCCTGCTGGTGATGGGGGCGCGGGGGGAGCTGGCGCCGATCGGCGTCCCGGGGGAGCTGTGGATCGCCGGAGCCGGCCTGGCGCGCGGCTACGCCGGGCGGCCGGAGCTGACCGCGGAACGCTTCGTGCCCGCTCCGCTGCCGGCTGCCGGCCGTTCCGGGGCACGGGCCTACCGCACCGGCGACCTGGTCCGCCGGCTGCCGAACGGCGAGCTCGACTTTCTCGGCCGGCTCGACTTCCAGGTCAAGATCCGCGGTTTCAGAATCGAGCTTGGGGAGATCGAGGCGGCCCTCATCGCCCATCCGGGAGTGGCGCAGGCCACCGTTCTCGTGCGCGAGGAACGGCCGGGCGGCAAGCGGCTGGTGGCCTGCGTCGTGGCCGGTCCGGGAGCCGGCCCCGCGGGCCTCGATGTCGGGGAGCTGCGCGCCTTCCTCGCCGGCCGGCTGCCCGAGTACATGTTGCCCGCGGTCGTCCAGCTCGACGCTCTCCCCCTGTCGCCCAACGGCAAGGTGGACCGCAAGGCCCTGGCGGCGCTGTCCCAGTTCGCGCCGTCGCCCGAGGGAGAGGCGTTCCTGCCGCGCAATCCGGTCGAGGCGGCGGTCGCGGCGGTCTGGGCCGAGATCCTGGGGCGGGCGGGCGACAGCGTCATCGGCATCGACGACAACTTCTTCGAGCTGGGCGGCCACTCGCTCCTCGCCACCCAGGTGGTGTCGCGCCTCCGCGAGACCCTGGGGGTCGAGCTGCCGGTGCGGACGGTCTTCGAGGCCCCGACGATCGCCACCCTCGCGGCCCGCATCGAGGCCGCCCGAGAGGCGATAGGGGAGACCGCGAATGCCGGGGACGCCGGACAGGCGATCCCGCGCCGGCAGGAGACCGCCGATCTGCCGCTCTCCTTCGCCCAGGAGCGGCTCTGGTTCATCGATCAGCTCGAACCGGGCGGCGCGGCGTACAACCTCCCCGGCGCCCTCCGTCTCCGGGGCGGGCTCGACCTTCGGGCCTTCGCCGCCACCCTCGCCGAGGTGGTGCGGCGGCACGAGGCGCTCCGCACGGTGTTCCCGGTCGCCAAGGGGGGCACGCCGCTCCAGGTCGTCCTGCCGGCGCTGCCGCCCGCCCTGCCTCTCGTCGACCTGACCGCCCTGCTGGACGCCACTCGGACCGAGGCCGACCGGCTGCTGTTGGCGGAGGCCCGGCGGCCGTTCGACCTCGCGGCCGGTCCCCTCCTGCGGCTCACGCTTCTGCGCACCGCCGAGGACGAGCACCTCGCCCTTGTCACCCTGCACCACATCGTCGCCGACGGCTGGTCGATGGGGGTCCTGATCCGCGAGCTGACGGCGATCTACGCCGCCCAGGTCGCCAATATCTCGAAGACCGGAGCGCCCGCGCCGCTTCCCGAGCTGCCTATCCAGTACGGCGACTTCGCCGTCTGGCAGCGCCGGCAGCTCTCCGGCTTGGCCCTCTCTGGCCTCCTCGACTGGTGGCGCGAGCGCCTGGCCGGGGCGCCGGCCGTGCTCGAGCTGCCGGCCGACCGGCCCCGGCCGCGCACCCAGAGCTTTAGCGGCGCGCACGAGCCGCTCGTCCTGCCGGCATCCCTGGGCGCGGCGGTCCAGGCTCTCGGCCAGCGCTCCGGGACGACCCTCTTCATGACCCTCCTCGCCGCCTTCCAGGCCCTGCTTTCGCGCTACACCGGCCAGGAGGACGTGCCGGTGGGCTCGCCCATCGCCGGCCGCACCCGCCGCGAGCTCGAGGGGCTGATCGGCTTCTTCGTCAACACCCTGGTCCTCCGTGGCGACCTCTCGGGCCGGCCCTCCTTCGCGGACCTCCTCTCACGGGTGCGGGAGACGACTCTGGGGGCCTATGGGCATCAGGAGCTGCCCTTCGAGCGCCTGGTCCTCGCGCTGCGGCCGGAGCGCCACCTCGATCACGCGCCGCTCTTCCAGGTCCTCTTCGTCGTCCAGAACGCACCGCCGGGTGTCCTCCACCTCCCCGGGGTCGAGGTCGAGCCGGTGGCGGTCGAGAGCGGAGTCGCCAAGTTCGACCTGACCCTCGCCTTCCGGGAGGGGGAGAGCGGCGCTCTCCACGGCACCATCGAGTACAGCCGCGACCTCTTCGACCGCGGCACGGCGATCCGTTTCGGAGCCCACTTCGCGGCCCTCCTCACCGCCGCGGTCGCCGATCCCTCCCGCCCCATCGCCGGGCTTCCGCTCCTCGCGGCGCCCGAGCTCCACCACCTGCGCCATGAGTGGAACGACACCCCGGCGGAGCTCGCCGAGGAGCGGCTCGTGCCGGCGCTCATCGCCGCCCGCGCGGCCCGTCACCCGGAGGCCCTCGCCCTCGCCCTCGACGGGGAGCGGATGAGCTACGGCGATCTCGCGGCACGGTCCCGGCGGCTGGCCGGTCACCTGCGCTCGCTCGGGGTGGGGCCCGAGTCGCGGGTCGGCATCGCCGTCGAGCGCTCCTTCGCCATGGTGGCGGCGCTCCTCGCCATCTGGGAGGCCGGCGGCGCCTACCTCCCCCTCGATCCCGCGCTGCCGGCCGAGCGCCAGGCCTTCATCCTGGAGGATGCCGGAGTGACCGTCCTCCTCACCCGGGAGTGGGTCGAGGAGCTGTGGGAGGCCGAGCCGCCCCGGACCCCGCCACAGCTGCCGCTCCTGCCCGATCACCCGGCCTACGTCATCTATACCTCGGGCTCGACGGGCAAGCCCAAGGGGGTGGTGGTCACCCACGGCGCCCTGGGGAGCCGGCTGCGCTTCGCCCAGGGGGTTGAGCTGCACGAGGGGGACAGCTTCGTCCACAAGACGACGATCAGCTTCGACGCCTCGATCGTCGAGGTCTTCGGTCCGCTCTTAGTCGGCGGCACGACGGTCCTGGCGCGGCCCGGCGGCGAGCGCGATCCGGGCTACCTCGTGGCGCTGCTCCGCGAATGGGAGATCCCGCAGGCGACGTTCACCATGGCGATGCTCGCGGCTCTCTTGAAGGAGCACTCCCTGGACGCCTGCGGCAGCCTGCGGACGGTGCTCTCCGGCGGCGAGGCCATGCCCCCCGACCTGCCGGCGCTCTTCCACTCGCGGTCCCGAGCCGACCTCTACAACCGCTACGGCCCGACCGAGGCGACGATCTCGGTGACCTCCTGGCGCTGCCTGCCCAGCGACTACGGCCGGCCGCAGCCGATCGGCCGGCCCATCGCGCGCACCCGGATCTACCTCGTCGACCGCGATCTCCAGCCGGTGCCTATCGGGGTGGCGGGGGAGCTCTGCAT
>JAXDLD010000067.1:0-16818 GCA_034666805.1 Acidobacteriota bacterium | reverse complement strand
CGGTCTTGTCGAGGTTCAAGGGGTTACCGACCACCATGATCCAGTCGCCCACCCGCAGGCGGTCGCTGTCGCCGAGCTCCAGGTAGCGCAGCGGCCGGCCGGCGTCGATCTTCAAGAGAGCGATGTCGGTCGCCTGGTCGGAGCCCTTGACGGTCGCCGTGTAGTCACGGTTGTCCAAGTGGACCTTGACGGTCGTCGCCCCCTCGATGACGTGATAGTTGGTCACTACCAGGCCGTCCTGGCTGATGACGAAGCCGCTGCCGCCGGCATCCGAACGGCGGCCATTGCCGCCGTTGCCGCCATTGCCGCCCGAGCCGTCGTCCTCGCCGCGCCCGCGGGGGCCGAAGAAGAACTCGAAGGGGTCCTGCTGGCCCTGGCCTTGGCCCTGGCCGGGGCCGACGCCGCCACGGCCGCGTCCGCGCTGGCGGGCGGGGCCCTTTTCGATGGTCGCGGCCTGGATCGACACCACCGCCGGGTCCACCGCCTCGGCGAGGTCGGCGAAGCTCGGCAGGCCATGCGAGGTGGCTACGCCGCTGTTGGCCACCAGCTGGGTGGCTGACAGGGTCGAGGTCTGCGGGGCGGTCATGCCAGGCACTGTCAACTGCAGCCCTCCCGCGAGGACCATGCCGAAGATGACCGCTCCCACGACCAGCAACGTGGTTGCTACGTGGTGCGTGCGGGGTGTATTCATTTGTGCTTCTGTCTCCTTTCTAAAATCTCACGCTCAACACCAGGGGTAAGCAAGCGGCGCGCCATTGAAATTCCCCAGGAGAAAGGGCTGTTTCAATCTCCGCGCGTGCCACTTTGGCATGCAGGAAGGGCGGCTGGCGAGACGCCGGGGGCCGCCATCAAGGCCCTCTCCAGAGGCTCTCTCCAGGAGCCGCAACCCATTGAGCTTGAAGGGGTGCCCGTTATGGGCTATGATACCCCCTGGCCAGCTTGCCCGTACCGGGAAGGAAGTGGGCGTCGTGCCCACTTTTTTTGTTGGCGGCAAGTCGGGAGAGATGAAAGACGTCAGAGGGGCCACGAAGAGCGGCCCGAAGATCGCCCCGGAGCTGATCGCGGAGCTCGAGAGCATCGCCCGCCATTCCGATTGCGAGCTGGTGCAGGCCGAGCTCAAGGGTAATGTCCTCCGCGTGATCCTGGACAAAGAGGGAGGCATCTCGCTCGGCGACTGCGAGCAGGTCGCCAAGCACGTCTCGGCGTACCTGGACGTCGTCGACTTCGGCCGGAGCCGCTACGTGCTGGAGGTCAGCTCGCCCGGTCTCGACCGGCAGCTCTACAAGCCGCGCGACTACGCGCGCTTCGTGGGCAGCCTGGCGCGGGTGACCTACCGGATGGCGGATGGAAAGAAGCGGACCGTGGTGGGCCGCCTCCAGGCCTTCGACCCGGAACCCGCCCCAGGGGTGGTCACGGTGGTCGAGGAGCCCGCGGGCGAGGAGCTCTCGTTGCGTTTGGAAGACGTCCAGCTCGCCCGGCTGGAGATCGAACTCTAGAAGCGAAGGATAAAAGGACTTATGGCTCAGGCACAGACTGCGGAAATCAACCTGAACGAAATCCTGCGCCAGGTCGCGCGGGAGAAGGACATCGACCTCGAACGCTGGATCGGCGCGCTCGAGGACGCCATGGCGTCGGCGGCCAAGAAGCAGCACCGCATCAAGGAGCCGGTGCGCGCTCACCTGGACCGCGAGACCGGGCACTTCGATGCCTTCATCGTCAAGAAGGTGGTGGAGGAGGTGGAGGATCCGCTGGCCGAGTGGACGGTGGAGGAGGCGCTGGACCACAAGGCCGGCGCCAAGGTAGGCGACGAGATCCACCTCCCCATCCCCACCGACGGCCTGGGCCGGATCGCCGCGCAGTCCGCCAAGCAGGTCCTCTACCAGCGGGTGCGCGAGGCCGAGCGCGAGAACATCTACAACGAGTTCATCGACCGCGTGGGCGAGGTGCTGAACGGCACGGTCAAGCGCTTCGAGCGCGGCGACATCATCGTCGACTTAGGGCGGACCGAGGCCGTGGTGCCGCGCTCCGAGCAGGCGCGCCATGAGCGCTACAGCCAGGGCGAGCGCATCCGGGCGGTGATCGTCGAGGTCCACAAGCAGCCCAAGGGGCCGCAGATCGTCCTCTCCCGCACCGACCCACGCCTCTTAGTCAAGCTCTTCGAGACCGAGGTGCCGGAGATCTACGACGGCACGGTGGTCATCAAGGCGGCGGTCCGCGCCCCGGGCGAGCGGGCCAAGGTGGCGGTCTACAGCCGCGAGCGCGACGTCGACCCGGTCGGCGCCTGCGTCGGCATGAAGGGCTCCCGCGTGCAGTCGATCATCCGCGAGCTGCGGGGCGAGAAGATCGACATCATCGAGTGGAGCGACGACCTGGTGACCTTCGCCCAGAGCGCTCTGGCGCCGGCCAAAATCACCCGCGTCTCGGTCACCCATCAGGGCGAGGTGCCGCACCTGGACGTCATCGTCGAGGACGAGCAGCTCTCGCTCGCCATCGGCAAGCGCGGCCAGAACGTGCGCCTGGCCTCGGAGCTGATCGGCGCCCGGATCGACATCAAGAGCGAGAGCGACGTCAAGGACGAGGTGGCCGACGCCCTCGCCCGGATGCTCCAGACGGCGATGGGCGGCCCCGCCGCCGCCGCCCCGGTCGAGGAGGTGCTCGACCTGGCGACGGCGCCGGGGTTGGACGCCGACTCCGCCGCGCAGCTCGAGGCGGCCGGCTTCGGCACCCTCGAGGCGATCGCCGAGGCCGGTGCCGACGCTCTCGCCGAGGTCCCCGCGGTGGGGACGCTCGACCGCGCGCAGGCGATCTACGACTGGGCGAAAGAGCAGCTCGACTTAGGCGAGAAGAGGCGCGCGGCGGAGATCGGCTCCGGACTGTCGCTCCCCAAGAAGTCGGATTCGTCGATGGGGGACGAGGACTTCATGGCCGCCCTGTCACGGGCGTTCCAGGAGAGCGAAGCGCAGCGGGCCGGCGTGGCCAAGCCGGACGAGGAGAACCCCGCCGCGGCCGGCGGCGAGCCGGCGGCGGAGTCCGAGGAGCCGTAACGACGGCATCGGCGGCAGTAAGTGCAGCAGTAGGGTAAGGGGCAGGTTCGAGACGTAAGCAAAGGAGCTCAAAAGAGAGTATGGGAAAGATTCGGGTCCAGGACCTCGCGCGCATGATGCAGATCTCTAATCAGGATCTGGTCTTCAAGCTGAAGTCGATCGGCGTGCGGGTGGAAGGCGACGACGCTCACATCGACACCGACATTATCCAGGCCATCCTGCAGGGCAAGAAGCTGCCCCATCCGCGGGAGGTCATCCTGCGCGATGCGCCGGAGCAGCCGGGCTCGCCCGCCGCCCGGCGCCGCCCCGCGGTGCCGCAGCGGCCGCCGGCCAACCCCCTGCGTCCGGGGCGGCCCCGTACCCTCATCCAGAAGGTGGAGCCGCGCATCCAGAACCTGCCGATGTCGGAGCGCTCCGCTTTCCAGGCGGCGCAGGAGGCGCACGAACCGGAGATGGAGCTCGAGGAGACATCCTCCCAGGAGGTCATGGAGGCTCCGGCCGCCCTGCCGGCCGAGATCGCCGCGGCGGCCACGGCTCCCAGCCCCGGAGCCCCCGCTCCCGCCTCGGCACCCGGGACGCCGGCGACACCCACAACACCGGCGATACCGGCGACATCGCCGACATCGGCGCCTGCCATGTCTCCCGCGTCTCCGGCCATGTCTCCGGCAGCGCCGAGAGCGCCCCTGTCGCCGGCATCGCCGGGATCGCCGTCCTCCCATCCGTCCCCCTCGGCGCGGCCCCCCTACGCTCCGGCACGGCCGGGCGCCCCCGGCATGGGCAACCCGGCACGGCCAGGCTCCTCCATGGGGGCTCCGGCACGCCCGGGCATGGGTGCCCCGGGTCGTCCCGGGGCTCCGTCCGGCGCTCCGGGACGGCCCGGGACCAACGCTGGCAGCGCCTCCCCCGCTTCGAGCGCCGCCGCCGACGCGGCCCGACGCCAGCGGGAGCGCGAGCGGATCGAGCGCGAACGCAAGGCGGCCAAGGGCAAGCCCGGCAAGGGCAAGCCCGCGGCGCCGCGGACGGTCTCCGAGGAGGACTTGAAGACTTTCAAGGGCTCGTTCAAGGACATCGAGGCGGCCGAGGAGGACCTGGCCACCGCCTCCGGCCGCCGGCGCCGGCGGGTCGCCCGCCGGGAGGGCGAGGGGGACGAGGGCGGCAAGCTCCTCACCTTCAAGAAGTCGGCGCCCGAGGGGCCGGTGATGATCTCCGAGGGGATGACGCTCCGCGACTTCGCCGAGAAGCTGGGAGTCAAGTCCGGTGACCTCATCAAGGCCCTCTTCCAGCGCGGGATGATGGCCAACATCAACCAGGTGCTGGAGCCGGACCTGGCGCAGGAGTTGGCCAACGACCTCGGGGTCGAGACCATGATCGTCTCGTTCGAGGAGGAGGTCCAGCTCAAGGCCGAGCAGGAGGCGGCGGGAACGATGACCGAGGGACAGGCGGCCCGGCGAGTGCCGCGCGGGCCGGTGGTCACCATCATGGGCCATGTCGACCACGGCAAGACCTCGCTGCTCGACGCCATCCGCTCGTCGCGGGTGACCGAGAGCGAGTTCGGCGGCATCACCCAGCACATCGGCGCCTACCACGTCGACGTCAACGGCCGGAAGATCGTCTTCATCGACACCCCGGGCCACGAAGCCTTCACCATGATGCGGGCGCGCGGCGCCAAGGCGACCGACATCGTCGTCCTCGTGGTGGCGGCCGACGACGGCGTCATGCCGCAGACGATCGAGGCGATCGACCACGCCCGGGCCGCCAAGGTGCCGCTGGTCGTGGCGATCAACAAGATCGACAAGGCCAACGCCAACCTGGACCGGGTGAAAAAGGAGCTCTCCGACCGCGGCCTCGTGCCCGAGGACTGGGGCGGCGACACGGTCATGGTGCCCATCTCGGCGCTCAAGAAGGAGGGCATCCCGGAGCTGATGGACATGATCCTCCTCACCTCCGACCTCCTCGACTTGAAGGCGAGCCCCGAGATCCCCGCCCAGGGCGTGGTGCTCGAGGCGCGGAAGGAGGTCGGCCGCGGCACGGTGGCCTCCGTCCTCGTCCAGAACGGCACCTTGAAGGTGGGCGACGTCTTCGTCTCCGGCGCCACCTGGGGCCGGGTGCGCTCGATGAGCGACGACCTCGGGGTGCGGTCGAAGGAGGCCGGGCCGGCGACACCGGTCGAGGTGACCGGCTTCACCGACGTGCCCGACGCCGGCGACATCTTCCAGGTCCTGGGCGACGAGGCCCAGGCGCGCGGCATCGCCGAGTTCCGGGCCCAGGAGGAGCGGAGGAAGGGCCTCTCCCCCTCCGCCGGCCGGATGTCTTTGGAACAGCTCTTCAGCCGCATCCAGGAGGGCGACGTCAAGGAGCTGCCGATCGTCTTGAAGGCCGACGTGCAGGGCTCGGTCGAGGTGCTCCGCGACGCCCTGCCGAAGGTCAACACGGAGAAGGTGAAGCTGAACGTCATCCTCTCCGGGGTGGGCGCCATCTCGACCAACGACGTGCTCTTAGCCTCGGCCTCGAAGGCGATCATCGTCGGCTTCAACGTCCGGCCGGAGCGGAGCGCGGTCGACTTAGCAGAGAAGGAGGAGGTGGACATCCGCCTCCACACCGTCATCTACGAGCTGATCGACGAGCTCCGGAAGGCGATGACGGGCCTCTTGGACCCCACCTTCCGCGAGGTGGCGAGCGGCCGGGCCGAGGTGCGCGACACCTTCAAGGTGCCCAAGGTGGGGACGATCGCCGGCTGCCACGTCATCGACGGGGTGATCCCGCGGAGCGCGCTCATCCGCCTGCTGCGCGACAACCGGGTCATCTACGAGGGCAAGCTCGCGTCGCTGCGCCGCTTCAAGGACGACGTCTCCGAGGTGAGGAGCGGCTTCGACTGCGGCATCGGCATCGACCGCTTCCAGGACGTCAAACCGGGCGACATCATCGAGGCCTACCTCAGGGAAGAGGTGGCAGGGGTCCTGTAAAGAGCGCGGAGGGTGGCCTCCCCCGCCCGGCGATCCGGCGGGGGGGCTCCTTCCTTCACGGTGCGTCCCCTTAGAAAGGGCGGCGCGCGCACGCCGTTGTGGCCAGCCGGCGAAAATCGCGAAAGAGACATCCATGCCAGTCGCCGTCGGAATTTCCAGCTTCGAGCTGCACCTGCCCGAGAGCCGCAGCCTCAAGGACAAGCGGCGGGTGGTCAAGTCGCTCGTCGAGCGCATCCACCAGCGCTATCGGGTGTCGGTCGCGGAGACCGACTTCCACGACCTCCACCAGCGGGCGGAGATCTCGCTCGCGGCGGTGGCCAACGGCGAGGCGGAGCTCGAAAAGATGCTGGAGGAGGTCCACGGCATGGTCGACGGGGTGCCCGAGGCCTATCTCACCCGCTGGGATCCGCAGATCCTCGGGGTGATGCGATGAGCCGCCGCACCGACCGCATCGCCGACCTGCTGCGGGCGGAGCTGGCGGACCTGCTCCTTAAATCCGTGCACGATCCGCGCATCAAGCTGGTCACCGTGACCGGTATCGACGTCTCCCCCGACCTCCGCCGCGCGCTGGTCCGGGTCTCGGCCCTGGGCGAGGAGGGAGAGCGGCAGGCGACTCTCGCCGCTCTGCGCCACGCCAAAGGTTTCCTGCGCTCCGAATTGGCCAACCGGCTGCGGACGCGGGTGACCCCCGAGCTCGTCTTCGAGCTCGACCGTGGCGCCGAGCACAGTCAGAAGATCTCAGACCTCTTGGAGAGCCTGCATGGGCGTGACGAAAGCTCCTGAAGACCTGCTGCGGAAGATCCGGCAGGGCAACCGTTTCCTCCTCGTAAGCCACGTCAACCCCGACGGCGACGCGATCGGTTCCGAGCTCAGCCTGGCGCGCATCCTGCGCCGGCTGGGCAAGGGCGCCGTGGTGTGGAACCGAGACCCGACACCCTCTCTCTACCTGCCGCTCCCGGGGAGCGACCGCATCCACGTCGGGGAGGAGCCGCCGGCCGGCTTCCCGGAGAAGTTCGACGCCGTGATTGTCCTCGAATGCCCGAGCCCCGACCGCACGGGGGTCGAAAAGCACCTCCAGGCGCTGCCGATCATCAACATCGACCACCACCTGGGGAACCAGCACTACGGGGTGGTCAACTGGGTCGACAGCGCGGCGCCGGCGGTCGGCGAGATGGTCTACCGGCTGGCCCAGGCGCTCAAGGTGAGCCTGGAGCCGGAGGTGGCGAGCGCGCTCTACCTGACCCTCGTCACCGACACCGGCGGCTTCCGCTTCTCGAACGCCACCCCCGCCGCCTTCGAGGCCGCGGCCACCCTCGTCCGCGAGGGGGCCCAGCCGGAGCAGGTCTCGCAGTGGCTCTACGAGAGCCAGCCCCTGGCGGTCATCAAGCTCCTGGGAGAGATGATCCCCACCTTGGAGCTCCACGCCGGGGGCCGGGTGGCCACGGTGCGGCTGACCCAGGAGATGTTCGCGCGGGTCGGGGCCGGTCCGGGCGATTCGGAGGGGCTGATCGACTACGTGCGCTCGATCGCCGGGGTCGACGCCGTGGGCCTGATCCGGGAGCGCGAGGACGGCTCGCACAAGGTCTCGCTCCGCAGCCGCGGCGAAGTGGACGTCGAGAAGGTCGCCCGCCAGCACGGCGGCGGCGGACACCGCAACGCCTCCGGCTTCGCCTTGGAAGGCGACGGCGAGGCGGCGAGGAAGCAGGTCGCCGAGGAGCTGGCGGCGGCGCTCGGGGCGGGTGGAGAGGGGACTTCCGGAGAGGTATGAAAGACGGCCTGCTGCTGATCGACAAGGAGCCCGGCTGCACCTCGCACGACGTCGTGCAGCGGGTGCGGCGCATCTTGAAGCAGAAGAAGAGCGGCCACTGCGGCACGCTCGACCCCGACGCCACCGGGCTCCTCCTCCTCACCCTGGGCAACGCCACCCGCCTCACCCGCTTCCTCATCCGGGCGCCCAAGGTCTACTCGGGGGAGATCCGCTTCGGCATCGCGACCGACACCTACGACGCCTCCGGCACGGTGACCGCCGAGCGGCCCTGCGAGGGGCTGACCCTCCCCGACGTCGCCACCGCCATGGAGCGCTTCCAGGGCACCTTCGAGCAGCAGCCTCCCCCCTACTCGGCCAAGAAGATCAACGGGGTCAAGTACTACGAGCTCGCCCGCCGGGGCGAGGAGGTGCCGCAGGACACCAAGGAGGTCACGGTGTTCGACTTCTCGCCCCAGGGTGAGCTGGCGGGCCCCCCCGACGTCCGGCTGCGTTTCCGCCTCGCCTGCACCTCGGGCACCTACGCGCGGACCCTCGCCCACGACCTCGGTGCCGCCTTGGGCTGCGGCGCCCACCTCTCCGCCCTGCGGCGGCTGAAGATCGGCCCCTTCGAGGTCGATCAGGCGGTGACCCTCCCGGTCCTCGACGCCCGGGTGACCGCCGGCGAGCCGCTCGCCGGCACCTGGATCCCCTTCGACCAGATCCCCCTCCCCTTCGGCGAGGTGACCGCCGACCCGCAGCAGGAGCAGCGGATCAGCCACGGCCAGACCGTCCTCGTCCGCGAGCTCGCGGGTGAGGAGGGGGACTGGGTCAAGCTGATCAACCGCCGCCAGGAGCTCATCGCGGTCGGCACCGTCATCGAGCGGATCGGCAGCGCCGGGGTGGGGATCGTCCAGCCCAAGGTCGTCTTCCGGTAGCGCGAAGCGGCTATGGTACAATTGAACGCAAGGAGGAGTCTGTCTTGCAGACCAAAGAAGTGAAAGAGAAGATCATTGGCGACTACCGGGTGCACGAGCACGACTCCGGCTCGCCCGAAGTGCAGGTTGCTCTCCTGACCAACCGCATCACCGAGCTCACGGAGCATTTCAAGACCCACACCAAGGATCACCACAGCCGCCGCGGCCTGCTGAAGCTGGTCGGCCGGCGCCGGCGCCTGCTCGACTACCTCAAGGGGCAGGACCTCGAGCGCTACCGCACCACCATCGAGCGCCTCGGGATCCGCAAGTAGTCCCTCCGACCGGCAACGAGCGTCTCCCCCACCCTGGAAACGATCGCCGGCGTGGCGATCGGCGCAGCAGGGGCGCGGGGCGGTTCCGGTTTCCGGCCGCACGGGCCGACCGGTACCACTGTAGGCAGAAGACGAGAGCGAACCTGAGAGAGAAAAGAAGACCATCATGAAGCAGCGAAAAGAGATCCCCATCGGGGACAACAACCTCATCTTCGAAACGGGCCACATGGCCCGGCAGGCCGACGGCTCCTGCACCGTGCGCTACGGCGACACGGTCGTGCTCGCCACCGCCTGCATGGACACCCGGGGCGGCATCCCCCGCGACTTCCTGCCCTTGACCGTCGACTACAAGGAGTACACCTACGCCGCGGGCAAGATCCCGGGCGGCTTCTTCAAGCGGGAAGGGCGCCCGACCGAGAAGGAGATCATCACCTCCCGGTTGATCGACCGGCCGCTCCGCCCCCTTTTCCCCGAGGGCTACACGGCGGAGACCCAGATCATCGCCTTCGTGCTCTCGGCCGACGGCGAGAATGACCCGGACATCCTGGCCATCAACGGCGCCTCGACCGCCCTCGTCCTCTCGGAGATCCCCTTCTATCACCCGGTGGGCGCGGTGCGGGTCGGCATGATCGACGGCGAGATCATCTTGAACCCCACCAACAGCCAGCGCGACGTCTCGGACCTGGACCTCGTGGTCGTCGGCACCGAGGACGCGGTGGCGATGGTCGAGGCCGGGGCCAACCAGCTGCAGGAAGACGTGATCCTGAACGCCATCTTCCGGGCCCACGAAGAGATCCAGAAGATCATCAAGATCCAGCACGACCTCTACCGCGGGAGCGGCAAGCAGAAGCCCTCCTGGGAGGCGCCCGAGCAGTACCCCGATGCCCTCTACCAGGAGGTGAACGGCGCTCTCCGCGCCAACTTGAAGGCCGCCCTCTTCACCAAGGGCAAGTTCGAGCGCAAGAAGGCCGTCGACGGGGTGACCAAGGCCTACCTCGGGCAGATCCCCGAGACCGAGGCCGAGAAGCGGACCCAGGTGAAGAAGATCTTCAGCCGCCTGGAGGAGGAGATCCTCCGCGAGGTGGTGCTCGACGACCGCATCCGCTTCGACAACCGCAAGCTCGACGAGGTGCGGTCGATCCAGATCGAGGTCGGCGTCCTCCCCCGCACCCACGGTTCGGCGCTCTTCACCCGTGGCGAGACCCAGGCCCTGGTCACGGCGACCCTCGGCACCGGCCGCGACGCCCAGATCATCGAGGAGTACGAGGGGGAGACGCGGCAGAACTTCATGCTGCATTACAACTTCCCCCCGTTCTCGGTGGGCGAGGTCAAGTTCCTCCGCGGCCCCGGCCGGCGCGAGATCGGCCACGGCGTCCTCGCCCGGCGCGCTCTCACCCCCGTCCTGCCGGCCGAGGACGAGTTCCCCTACATCGTGCGCCTGGTCTCCGACATCATGGAGTCGAACGGCTCCTCGTCGATGGCCACGGTGTGCGGCGGCTCGCTCGCCCTCTTCGATGCCGGCGTGCCCATGGTGTCGCCGGTCGCCGGAGTGGCGATGGGGCTCATCAAGAGCGACGACAAGTTCGCGGTGATGACCGACATCGCCGGCCAGGAGGACCACTACGGCGACATGGATTTCAAGGTCGCCGGCACCCGCGAGGGGATCACCGCCCTCCAGATGGACATCAAGATCACCGGGGTGACCCGGGAGATCATGGGCCAGGCGCTCGCCCAGGCCAAGGTCGGGCGGCTCCACATCCTGGGCGAGATGGAGAAGGTGATCGGCATGCCGCGCGGCGACATCTCGAAGTTCGCGCCGCGGCTCTACACCCTGCACATCCCGAAGGAGAAGATCCGCGACGTCATCGGACCCGGTGGGAAGATGATCCGTTCGATCATCGAGGAGACCGGCTGCGACATCGAGATCGAGGACGACGGCAAGGTGATCATCGCCTCGCCCGACGAGCCGGCGGCCAAGCGCGCGATCCAGATGATCGAGCGCCTGACCGAAGTGCCCGAGGTCGGCAAGGTCTACACCGGCCAGGTGCGGCGAGTGGAGGCCTACGGCGCCTTCGTCGAGCTCATGCCGGGAACCGACGGCCTGGTCCACATCAGCGAGCTCGCCCCCTACCGGGTCCGTGAGGTGACGGACCTGGTCAAGGAGGGCGACGAGATGACGGTCAAGGTGATCTCGATCGACGAGACCGGCAAGGTCCGCCTGTCCCGGAAGGTCGTCATCATGGAAGCGCCGGACTACGACCCCGCGCAGTACGAGGGGATGGAGATGGCGGCGGTCGAGGCCGGCGGCGGGAGCGGCGGGGAGAGGCCGCGCGGCGGCGACCGCGGTGGAGACCGCGGCGGGCGCGGCGGCGACCGGGGTGGCCGCGGCGGCTTCCGCGGCGGCGACCGGGGCGGGCGGGGCGGCGGCGGCGGCAACCGGGGCGGTGGTGGCGGCGGGCGACCGCCGCGCTAGATCCCAGACCTCCGAGCAGGACGAAAAGGGCGACCCGACCGGGACGCCCTTTTCTTTTTCTTGTAGACTCAAGCCATGACTGGCACCCTCTCCCGCGACCGCCTCGTAGCCTATCTAGACGAGTACCTCGAAGCCGCCAAGGGGCGCGACTTCGGCCCGAACGGCCTCCAGGTCGAGGGCAAGGCGGAGATCCGCAAGGTGGTGACCGGGGTCTCGGCCTGCCAGGAGCTCTTCGTCCGCGCCAGGGAGGCGGGGGCGGACGCCATCCTCGTCCACCACGGCCTCTTCTGGGATTGGATGCCGCGCAGCTTGACCGGCATCCAGTACCGCCGGGTGGCGGAGCTGATCCGGGCCGACATCAACCTCCTCGGCTATCATCTGCCGCTCGATCGTCATCCCAAGCTCGGCAACAACGCCGTGGCGGCGGCGCTCTTCGGCCTCGAGGACGTGACCCCGTTCGCCCTCTACGACGGCCTGCCGGTCGGCTTCAAGGGGAGCTTCCCGCAGCCGGTCTCCCCGGAATGGCTCCTCGCCCGCTGCGCCGAGGTCTATGCCCAGCCGCCGCTCGCCTTCACCGCCGGGCCACAGGCGATCCGCACTCTGGGGATCGTCTCCGGCGGCGGCCAGAAGGAGCTCTACTCGGCGATCGCCGAGGGGCTCGACGCCTACATTACCGGCGAGGTCTCAGAATGGGTGATGAACGTCGCCCGGGAGGCCGGCATCCACTACCTAGCGGCCGGCCACTACGCGACCGAGCGCCTGGGGGTTCGCGCTTTGGGCGAGCATCTCCGCGAGCGCTTCGGGCTGGACGTCGAGTTCATCGACGTGCCGAACCCGGTTTAGAGCGCAGCTTTCGCGGACAGCCGGAAGCTCTCCCTCTCCGGCGGAGCTCTACCGGAGCAACAGGCGAAGCCGGATGCGGGCAGTCCTTCCAAACCTCCCGCAGCTCGGGGTTCGCCACCAGCGTGGCACCTATCGGCACTCATCAGCCCTCAACAGGAGGTCTTGTCAGTGGCTTCACCGGAAGAGCTTAGCCGCATGGATGCCTTTCGCCTGGGCGCGTAGCCTAGCGCGGTCGGCGTGCCCCTTGGCGAACGCCGCGTCGTCCAACTCCTCTTCGGGCTTGCCCGTAATAGTTGCACCGCGAGCCGGTGCAACGAGCAAAGCGAGGTGCTTCGGCGCGCTATCGGGCGTATAGCCGACGACGAACGTATTGGGGGTGAACACGCCGTTGGGGTCGACCTCCTCCTTGACCTTGCAGCACTTCGCATAATCGTCCTCGGAGTAGTAGTATGGCCACACCTCACTCATATTGAGGTTGCCGTGACTCGCCCAGAACCAGCGATGATCAGCTGTAGAGAACTTGCCATTTGGCCCAACGCCCTCGGCGACGTTGACGCTCCGCCATTCCTGCGCGAGCTTTTGGGCGTCTGTCCAATCGCGATTAAAGAAAATGTCGAGGTTGTAACCGACGGTGGTGTTACGCCACGCGTACGAGGTCTGCTTGCGTCCGCCGTTCTTCGTCACCGCCGAGTTCTGGCCACCGAAGTTCTGGCATTGGACAAACACCATGAGGCCTTCCTCGCTGCGTCCGGTCATCTCATCGATCCGCGTCGCGGCCCACTCCGCCCAGTCGGGCGACGCAACCTTGTCAGTGACTTGGCCGTTTTTCAGGAAGGGATAGTTGAACTCGCGCGTACCTTCGTAGGTCCATAGTTGCGTGACACTTTCTGAGATTGGCGTGATCTCGCCGTCGGCACGCATCACCGTACGATCGAGGATCTCCTGCTCAGACCACGCCTTGAACCGCTCCCACCACGAGCCGCCCTTGTTTGCAGTGCCAAGGATTGCCTTGATCTTGTTGCACCACGTCGGGTCATACGTGTCGGGTTTATTGTCAAGGTTCGAGTATTGGAAGTAGATGATCAAGACATTGAAAGGCGATGAACCGTTCTTACCTCCAAAAAACGTGATCATGAAGTCGTCCTTCGAAGCTGTTCCAAGTTGGTTCGAGATATAGTCCTCCTCAGCTGCCGCCCCAGTGAAACTGAAATCATAGTCACCCGGAGCGTTCCCCCACTCCTGCACGAGGTCGAACAGTTGCACCAAAACGTTGTGGTCGAGCTTCGGATCGTACGGGATGATCTGCTTGAACGCGCGCGAGTACTTGTGGTCCGAATCCTTCAGCGGGCGGATTGTGATGTGGGTCACAATGCCGTAGTTACCAGGACCGCCCCCGAGAACTGCGAAAAAGAGATCCTTGTCAGCTTGCTCCGTGCTGTCAACGGCGATGGTTTTCTTCGTGCCGTTGGCAAGGAATATCTCGAAGGACACAATTTGGTCGCTGAAGAGACCGAAAGCGCGGGACAGCTGGCCGTAACCACCCGTCTGCGCATGACCGCCGACATGTACGTTGTAGCATTGGCCTGTCGGCATGAAGAGCCCAGCTTCCTTCAACTTTGTGTTGAGTTCCAGCAGCGAGTAGCTAATGCCGACGCGGAGCAAGCCTGTCTCCGCGTCGTAAGTCCAATCGTTGTATGCCTCGCTCATATCTATCTGGATGTTGTTGCTGGCCGTCGACGAGGTACCTGAGTAGGCATGACCACCAGTACGCACACCTATGCCGAGACCGTTGGCAGCGGCATATCGGATCGCCTTCTCGACATCGGGATCCGCGTTAGGATATTTCGGGTAGATGATGGCCGCAGGAGACATATTCGCCTTAGGCAGCGAAGTCGTGGCGTACTGGTATCGATATCGATAGTAATCTATGTCATCAATCTTGTGAACGGGGCAGGAAAACTCAGGAAACGCCATAATACAGACTCCCTTCCGACAACAATCACGCTTGCAGGCACTCTATCCTAGTTCAGGATCGGCGTCAACGTTGTATAGACCCCGCTTGAACGAAGCCGCGGGGGAGTCCGAGGCGCTGACTCTATGGGGATTCAATCCGCAGGAGCCGGCCGCGCCCCTGCGTTGGCGGATGGTCGTGCCCAGCCCCGGGAGACCATGGGCCTCGGCGAATGGCCTCCGGCAAGCGTTGCGACGCGGGCGCGAGAGGGAGCACAGCGACCGACGCGCCCGTCCGACTGCAACGGCGGGTTAGGGTTAGCCAGCTCGCCGCAGCAGCAGTCTTTCTCTGAGCCTTGGGATGACTGCAGACGCTCCGTGGTCTTGTGGATCGAGGCTCACTCCGAGTGCAAAGTCGTCGAATGAAATCCAAAAACGCTGCCCATCGATGATAGCCGTCCACACTCGTTCGGGGGCGGAGTCGGCCCGGTCAACGATTCTGCCGCCCAGCAGACCGACGACCGCGGGTGCATACGAGGCGAACTCTTCCCAGGTCACACGAGTCGACAGACGCAGCGATTGGTTACCCGATGCCATGGGTTCCAACTCGAGGACTTCGAGTGGAACGTCCTGTATCTTAAACGGGTTTGACATCTCGTCCGGCTAACCTATGTGTGACAGTAGAGGTGCCAGCCGCTTCTCATTCTAGCTTACTCCTCGGCGTTCCGTCCCATGTCCAGAGATCTGGCAGTCTGTCCAGATCTCTGGACACGCCTTCCTCCTCGTGGAGCAGTCCGAAGTGTCCAGAAAACTGGACATCCAGGTGCTGCACGCCTTCGTGACGTTCCAGGCCAAACCTTGTCCTTTGAATGAGTTGAACGAGCAAGCCTCGATTGGCACGGATCGTGTCCCGTCAGGTTGCCCGCATGGCCAGGAAATTGCGTTTCGTCCCCGAAGGGGGAGCCCTCGTCGATGTCACCTGCCGAGCTCAGCAGGCCAGACTTCTTCTCCTGCCGAGCGCCGAGCTCAACGACATCATTCTGGGCGTCCTCGGACGCGCTCAGCGTCTCTACCCCGTTCGCCTCTGTGCCTACGTCTTCTTGTCGAACCATTTTCACCTTCTCCTCGACGTCGACGACGCCCAGCAGCTCGCCCTCTTCATGGGTTATTTCAACTCCAATCTCGCTCGCGAAATCGCGCGCCGCACGGATTGGGAGGACAAGATCTGGGGCCGGCGCTACCAGGCCATTGTGGTCAGCGACGAGGAGCCGGCCCAGGTCGCCCGGCTCGAGTACCTGCTCTCCCATGGCTGCAAGGAAGGACTCGTCGAACGCCTCGCCGACTGGCCCGGCGCCCACTGCGCCACCGCCTTGCTCACCGGCGATCCCGTCGAGGGCACCTGGTTCGACCGCACGCAGGAGTGGAGCGCCCGCCAGCGCGGGGCCCTCTTCGAGCCACGGAAGTTCGCCTCGACCGAGAAGGTCTTCCTCTCTCCCCTGCCCTGCTGGCGTCATCTCGCTCCCGAACTGTCACCGCTACGCCTAAATTCCCCCCTTGCTGGAAGTTAAAAGTCCCCCCCCTCCCCTCAGGAGGTACGTCATGGAGAGCGAGGAGAGATCGGAGAAGCTGTCGTCGTCGCCTGTAGGCGCCGGGGAGGGCGAGCTGATCAGCCAGAGCACTTGGGGAGCCGTACGGGCTCTGTGGGGGCGCGGCCTGTCGAAGAAGGCGATCGCGCGCGAGTTGGACGTGGACATCAAGATGGTGCGCAAGTGGTGCATCAAGTCGTGGGTGGCGCAAAAGCGACCGAGTCGGGGCCGTGGCCTGGACCTCTTTGAGGCGTTCTTACGGGCGCGAGCGCCAGAGGTGGGCTTCAACGCCGTGGTCCTCCACCGCGAGTTGGCCGGCCAAGGTTACGAGGGCTCTTATGCGGCGGTGGCGAAGTACGTGTCGTCATGGAGGGAGTCGTGGCGTGGCCAGGAGTCAGCGACGCTTCGCTTCGAGACGGACCCTGGCGAGCAAGCGCAGGTGGACTGGGGCTCGACCTGGGTGTACCTGGGCGAGGAGCGAGTCCGGGTGCATGTGTTCACGATGGTGCTGGGCTACAGCCGTCGGCTGTTTGCCCGTGCCTACCTCAACGAGGGATTGGAGTCTCTGCTGGAAGCCCATGGGTCGGCCTTCACGCATTTCGGGGGGCGCACGTCGAAGATCCTTTACGACAACCCGCGGACCATCGTCCTGTCGAAAGATGAGTCCACGGGGGAGGTGGTGTGGAATGCCGGCTTCAAGGACCGGATGGACTTCTACGGTGTGGAGATCAAGCTGTGCCGCTACTACCGGGCGCAGACGAAGGGCAAGGTGGAGAACGGAGTCAAGTACGTCAAGGGCAACGCTCTGGCGGGTCGGCGCTTCCGCGATCTGGAGGGTTTTGTACTGGTTCCCCGTGAACAAGACGGCAGGTGGTAAGAGTAACGGAGACATAGGGTAGTTGTGGCTCAGGCGGCCTGGCCCCTCTGCGCGTCGCGTCGCTCGCGCCGGAGTTGCCTGGCCGTCTC
>JAXDLD010000066.1:0-4925 GCA_034666805.1 Acidobacteriota bacterium | reverse complement strand
GGCCGGCACGTTGACGTTCAGGAGGAGGTCCTTCGGCAGCTCTTCGGAAAGGAGGGTCTCGACGAGCTGGCGGGCGAAGCGCGCCTCGGGCTCGAAGGAGAAGCCCTCGGCCACCTCCTGGGAGAGGGCGATCGAGGGGATGCCCAAGAGGTTCCCCTCGAAGCAGGCGGAGACCGTCCCCGAGTAGGTGACGTCGTCCCCCAGGTTGAAGCCGAAGTTGATCCCCGAGACGACGAAGTCCGGCGGCCGGTCCTTCAAGAGGGCGAGGACCCCCAGGTTGACGCAGTCGGTGGGCGTGCCGTCGACCGCGTACCGGTTCTCCTCGATCCGCTGCATGCGGAGCGGCCGGGTGAGGGTCAGGGCGTGCCCGGTAGCGCTCTGCTCGCGGTCGGGGGCGACGACGATCACCTCGGCGATCTCCCCAAGCGCCGCGGCGAGGAGCTTGATCCCCTCGGAGAAGATGCCGTCGTCGTTGGTGACCAGGATGCGTGTCAAGCGGGGCCTCGGGTGTCCAGGTCGGCTTCAGGCGCGGGGCTGCCGATACTTGCCGATGATCGGCTGGAGGGCCTTCAAGGTCTCGTTGGGCACCAGGTCGGGCTCGGTGATGAGCGACATCTGGAGGGCGCTCTCGCAGATGCAGCCGCGACCGGGGTGCGCGGCGAGGCCCTTCAGGATCTCCCGCACGACCTCCTGGGACATCTTCGCGTTCTGCGCCACGACCTGCATCACCGCCTCGCCGGAGACCGCCTCTTCGCTCTCGTGCCAGCAGTCGTAGTCGGTGATCATGGAGAGGGAGGCGTAGCAGATCTCGGCCTCGCGGGCGAGCCGCGCCTCCTGGAGGTTGGTCATGCCGATGACGTCGACCCCGTGGCTGCGGTAGATCTCCGACTCGGCGCGGGTCGAGAACTGCGGCCCCTCCATGCAGACGTAGGTGCCCCCCTGGTGGACCGTGGCGCCGGCGGCGCGCGCGGCCTCCGTGAAGAGAGGGACGAGCCGCGGGCAGATCGGCTTGGCGAGCGAGACGTGGGCCACCAGGCCGTTGCCGAAAAAGGTGTCCGGCCGGTGGCGGGTGCGGTCGTAGAACTGGTCGGGGACGACGATGTCGGTCGGCTTGTAGTCGATCTTCATCGAGCCCACGGCCGAGACCGAGATGAGCTGCTCGACCCCGAGGACCTTGAAGCCGAAGATGTTGGCCCGGTAGTTGAGCTCGGTTGGCAGGAGCCGGTGACCGCGACCGTGGCGGGGCAGGAAGACGACGGGCTGGCCGTCGAGCTCGCCCAGGACGTAGGGATCGGACGGGTCGCCGAAGGGGGTCTCGATCCGCTTCTCCTCGCGGATCACCATCCCCTCCATCTGGTAGAGGCCGCTGCCGCCGATCACACCGATACGCAAGTCGCTCATCTCGAAGCTCTCCTCGAACAGGGTTGGGGGAAACACCCGGGGCCGGCAGAGTCTAACCCGGAATGGGGGTCGGGCGCAGCCGGAGGCTCCGGCTCTCTCTAGGAACCAGGCAAGCCCAGCCGCCAGACTCCCCTCTTGCCCTCTTGCCGATCGACTTGAATTCGGATTATGCTGTAAAGACATTCGAAAGAAGGGGGGGGCCATGCCTGGGAAGCTCTGCCGCATCGGACGTACCCGCGCCGTCGCCGTCGTTTTCCTCCTGCTGGCCGGGGGGCTCGCGGCCCATGCCCAGTCCGCCTACCTGGTGAAGGACCTCGACAGCTCGCCGCCTGCGGAGGTGCCGCAGGTCGGCAAGCTGTACGCTGCCCTGGGCGGCTGGGTCTACTTCTCGGCCGAGGCCCCCCGGCGTGGCACCGAGCTCTGGCGTACCGACGGCACTGCCGCCGGGACCGAGCTCTTCCTGGACCTCTGCCCCGGCGAGTGCAGCTCGTACCCTTACGCTCTGGCCGTGGGCGGCCGGCTCTTCATCAGCGCGAACGACGGGGTGCACGGCCGGGAGCTCTGGGCGAGCGACGGCACTCGCGCCGGCACCCACCTCCTCGCCGACGTCTGTCCCGGGGCCTGCGACTCCCGCAGTGCCCTCTCCCTCGGCACCCCCTGGGTCGTCGCGGCCGGCGGCGCCTTCCTCTTCACCGCCCGGGACGGGACCTCCGCGAGCTTCCAGCTCTGGCGCACCGACGGCACGGCCGCGGGCACCTCCCGGGTGCCGACCGACCTCGTACCTCCCGAAACGCCCCTGACGGCCTTCGCCGGCCAGCTCTACTACATCGCCGATGCCGCCGACGGGAGCCATCCGCTGGTCCGGAGCGACGGCACGCCCGCGGGCACGGTCGCCCTCTCCCAAGTCTGTGCCAGCCCCTGCCAGCACACCCTCCAGATCGTCGTCGCGACCGACAGCCATCTCCTCGTCGCGGACCCGGGGAGGACGGCCTGGACGATCGACCCGAGCGGCGCCGCGCGGCCATTCCCGCGACTCTGCACGAGCAACTGCTACAACTGGGCCGGGGTCGCGGCCCCCGACGGGGCCTATGTCGTGGTCGGCAGCACCTTCTGGCTCACCGATCTCGGCCCGGACGGGACGACGACACGCCTCGCCGAGCTCACCTCCTATCCCTTTTCCATGACCGCCGCGGGTTCCCGGCTGTTCTTCACCGTGCTCTACGGCACGCCCGGGACGCCGAGCGGCCTCTGGACCTCGGACGGCACTCCCGGGGGCACGCGGTGGCTGAACAGCATCCTCGCCGACTCGCCGGAGCCCATGACGCCCTTCGCGGGCGGCATCATCTTCCGCGGCGTGGGGAGCGACCAGCGCTCCGAGCCCTGGGTGAGCGACGGCACTCCCCAGGGGACCCGGCTCCTCGCGTCCCTGGGCGCCCAGTCGGCCTCCGGCTCCGTCCCCTCCGGCTTCGTCCCCCTGGGGTCGCAGGCGATCTTCGCCGCCCTCCAGGGCAACGCGGGCTCCCAGCTCTGGCGGACCGACGGCACCTCGACCGGCACCGTCCCCGTCACCGACGCGGTCCCCCTCCCGGCCAGCTCCTCGCCCTCGAGCCTCCTTCCCGTCGCCTCTAGCCTCTACTTCATCCCCCGCTATCGCGACCAAAGCAGCGCGCTCTGGAAGAGCGACGGCACGGCCGCCGGCACCGTGCGCCTCCACGACGCCTATGACGCCTTCGGCCGGTCGGCCCCGATCCTCCTCGGAGATCGCCTCTTCTTCACCCAATATGTCCATCAGGACGCCTACCTGATCCCGCTCCTCTTCGCGAGCGACGTCACCGTCAACTCCCCCCACGCGGTCGGCGGCGGCCCGAACCCGGAGCACCTGACGCCGGTCGGCGACGACCTCTACTTCGTCGCCGAGGCCTGGATGGGGCCTTCCAGCGCGGAATCCTTCCTCTACGTGCTGCCGGCCGGGAGCGACCAGGCGCGGCTCTTGGCCATCAACGACCTCCACGGCACGCCCGTCCCCTCGGCGACTCGCAGCCTGGCGCCGCTCGGCCGCAGACTGCTCCTGAGCGCCGCAGACAAAGCCCATGGCGACGAGCTCTGGGTGTCGGATGGCACGGTGGCCGGCACGACCCAGGTCGCCGACCTCTGCCCGGGGCCCTGCTCGTCTCGGCCCTCCCGCTTCCTCTCGATGGGGAGCTTCGCCCTCTTCGCAACCGCCAGCGACGAGCAGGGCGCGGGGCTCTGGCGGACCGACGGCACGGCCGCCGGGACCCAGCGGCTCGCCGCCTTCCCGGGGAACCCCGACCTGGGCGGCGCCGGCCCGCGGGAGCCGGTCTTCCTCTCTGGCAGGGCCTACTTCCTCGTCACCCTGCCGGCGAACGACGAGCTGTGGACGAGCGACGGCACCGCCGCCGGCACCCACCGGGTCAGCACGCTCGGGTTGGACGGCAGCCCGGCCCGGGCCCGGCACCTGGTAGCCGCGGGGAGGCTCCTCTTCCTCGCCGTCGACCATAGGACGACCGGCGAGGAGCTCTGGGTGAGCGACGGCACGGCGCTCGGCACCCGCCTGGTCGCCGACTTGAACCCCGGGCCCGCGAGCGCCTCGCCGCAGAACCTCGCCGCCCAAGGGGACCGCCTGGCCTTCTCCGCCAGCGACGGCAAGTCGGGGTGCGAGCCCTGGATCTCGGACGGCACGCCCCTCGGGACCTTCCGGTTCGCGGACGTCCTCCCCGGCCCCGAGGGCTCTTCCCCTGCCAGCTTCACGACGGTGGGAGACCGCCTCTTCTGGAGCGCCGACGATGGCGTCCACGGCCGCGAGCTCTGGGCCCTCCCCAGCGCCGCCCTCATCTCGCCGCTCTGCCGGACCGACGATGCGACGCTCTGCCTCCTCGGGCGCTTCGCGGTCACCCTCGCCTGGAAGGCGTCCGGCGGCCAGGGGGCCGGGCACGCGGTCGGCCGGTCGAGCGAGAGCGGTCTCTTCTGGTTCTTCGATCCGGACAATCCCGAGATCCTGGTCAAGCTGCTCAACGGCGCGGGGGTGAACGGGAGCTACTGGTTCTTCTTCGGGGCCCTCTCGGACGTCGAGTACCGGGTGACCGTCAAGGACCTGGTCTCGGGGCTGACCCGCACCTACGACAACCCCCACGGCCACATCTGCGGCCAGGCCGACACCGCCGCCTTCCCGGCTCTCCAGCCCGCCGAAGCCGCCGAAGCTCCGGCAATTTCGGCGGCTTCGACAGTGTCGGAGGCCGTCCCCCTCCCCGCCTCCGGAGCGCAGAGCGGCGGCTGCCAGAGCGGTCCGCAGACCCTCTGTCTGGCGGAAGGTCGATTCCGGGTCGAGGCCGCCTTCGCCCGCGACCGGTCCGGCGGTGCCTCCCTCCTGCCCGCCACGGCTCTCCCGGCGGGCGACCGGAGCGGGTTCTTCTGGTTCTTCGACGGCGGGAACCTGGAGCTCGCGGTCAAGGTCGTCGACGGCACCGCGGCGAACGGCCACAACTGGTTCTTCTACGGCGCCCTTT
>JAXDLD010000065.1:0-6810 GCA_034666805.1 Acidobacteriota bacterium | reverse complement strand
ATCCCCCGCCCAGATCCTTCCGGCTCGCTTAGGCTCGCCCTCAGGATGACGCTTTCTTTGTCTAGATGTGTCTCGGTCAGACGTCTAATGCTCCTCGTGCTCGGCCTTCCGGTGCTTCGCCGCCTCGGCGACGATCTTATCCTGCACCGGCCGGGGGACCTCCTCGTAGTGCGAGAACTCCATGTGGAAGCTCGACCGCCCCTGGGTCATGGCGCGGAGCGTCTGGGCGTAGTTGAGCATCTCGGACATCGGCACCGTGGCCTTGATGACCTGGTTGCCGTTCTGCGCGTCCATGCCCTGCGGCCGGCCCCGCCGGTGCGACAGGTCGCCCATGATATCGCCCATGAACTCCTCGTTGGTCGTGATCTCGACCTTCATGATGGGTTCTAAGAGCGTCGCCCCGGCCTTCGCCATGGCGTCCTTGAAGGCCAAGGAGCCGGCGATCTTGAACGCCATCTCCGAGGAGTCGACGTCGTGGTACTGGCCGTCCAGCAGGCGGACCTTGAAGTCGACCACCGGGTAGCCGGCGAGGAAGCCGCGCCGCCGCGCCTCCTGGATCCCCTTCTCGACCGCGGGCCGGAAGTTCAAGGGGATGGCGCCGCCGAAGATCTCGTCGGCGAAGTGGAAGTCGCCACCCCGCTCCAAGGGCTCCATCTTGATCTTGCAGTCGGCGAACTGGCCGCGGCCGCCGGTCTGCTTCTTGTGCCGGCCGTGCCCCTCGGCGGTCTTGGCGATGGTCTCCCGGTAGGGGACCTTCGGCGGATGGAGGATGACCTCGACGTGGGAGCGGTGCTTCAGTTTGGCGACCGCGATCTCGATGTGGAGCTGGCCGGTCCCGGAGAGCAGGTGCTCGTGGGTGTCCGGGTCGCGGCTCGCCTTCAGGTTCAAGTCCTCGTCCATCAGGCGGGTCAGGGCCTCGCCGATCTTCTCCTCGTCCACCTTCGACTTGGGCTCGACGGCGAAGGCCATGGCCGGCTCGGGGACGGTGATCCAGTCGATCTGGACCGGCCGCTCCTTGCCGCAGAGGGTGTCGCCGGTGTGGGTCGCCTTGAGCTTGGCGACGCCGCCGATGTCGCCCGCGATGAGGTGCTGGACGTGGGTTCCGGCCTTCCCCTGGAGCTCCAGGAGGTGGCCCAGGCGCTCGTTCTCCTCGGTCCGCGAGTTGTAGGCCGGCGAGTCGGAGTGGAGGGTGCCGGAGACGACCCGGAGGATCGAGATCTTGCCCGAGAAGGGGTCCGACAGGGTCTTGAAGACGAGGGCGGCGACCGGCGCCGCCGGGTCGGCGGTCAGGCTGACCGGCTCAGCCCCCACGTTGGCGGCCGGGAAGCCGGGGCGGTCGGCCGGCGAGGGCAGGAGGGCGACCATGGCGTCCAGGAGGGAGGAGGGGCCGATGCCGTGGCCCTGGGCGCCGACGACGACGGGGAAGATCTGGCGCCGGGCGATCGCCCGCTTGAGCCCGGCCTCGAGGTCGTCCTGCGCCAGGCTGCCGTTCTCGAAGAAGCCCTCCATCAGCTTGTCGTCGGTCTCCGCCACCGCCTCGACGAGCTGGGAGCGCAGGCGGCCGGCCTCGGTCTTGAGCTCGACCGGGAGGTCGGCCGGCATGTCGGCCGGCTCGGCCTTGCCGTTGCCATCGCGGGTGAAGGAGTAGAGCCGGCCGTGGACGAGATCGAGGAGCCCGGTGAAGCCGGCCTCGCTGCCGATCGGCATCTGGATCGGCAGGACGCCGCGGCCGAAGCTCTTCTGGAGCCCCTCGACGGCGCGGCCGAAGTCGGCGCGCTCGCGGTCCATCTTCGAGAGGTGGATCATCACCGGCAGGCCGATCTCCTCGGCGTAGCTCCAGGCCTTCTCGGTGTTGACCTCGACCCCGGCCACCCCGTTGACGGCCAGGAGGACCGCGTCCGTGGCCCGCATCCCCTGCTTGGTCTCGGTGAAGAAGATGCCGTAGCCCGGGCAGTCGACGAGGTTGACCTTGTGCTGGCGCCAGGGGACGAAGCAGGGGGAGAGGCCGATCGAGATCTTGCGCACGATCTCCTCGTGGTCGAAGTCGGTCAGGGTATTGCCGTCCTCGATCCGGTTCAACCGCGTGGTCACCCCTCCGGCGTACAGCAGGGCGCTCACCAGAGTCGTCTTCCCGGTGTCGTTGTGGCCGGCGACCGCGATGTTACGGATCTTTTCGGGGCTTTCCACCTGCATGTCCGGGGCCCTCCTTCTGTCCAGAAATCAGGGCGGCAAATATACCACAGCGGTCCTTTGCAAACTCTACGCTAAACAGCAGAGCGATTTGCCTTTAAGGCTTGCTAAGGTTTGACTCAAGAGCCCGGGGGCGCCTAGAATCACCCATCTGTTCCGGCCAGCCTTACACTCGTCGACGATGATGCCCAGCCCGACCAAGACCCCGACCCGTCTGGGACGCTACGAGATCCTGGACGAGATCGGCAAGGGTGCCATGGGGATCGTGTACCTCGCCAAGGACCCCCTGATCGGCCGTCTCGTGGCCTTGAAGACCTTCCGCATCGGCTACTCGCTCAAGGACCAGGAGATGGAGCAGTTCCGCGCCCGCTTCATGCGCGAGGCGCAGAGCGCCGGCATCCTCTCCCACCCTAACATCGTCACCATCCACGACGTCGTCGAGGAGAGCGAGGAGGGGCTCGCCTTCATCGCCATGGAGTACGTGCGGGGGACGAACCTGAAGATGCTCCTGCAACGGGAGACCTCGCTCGACCTGGCCTATGTCGCCGGCATCCTGGAGCAGATCGCCGACGGGCTCGACTACGCGCACTCCAAGGGGGTCGTCCACCGGGACGTCAAGCCGGCCAACATCATCATCACGGCCGACAACCGGGCGAAGATCACCGACTTCGGCATCGCCCGGATCGACACCTCGAACCTGACCCAGGAGGGTCAGCTCCTGGGCACGCCCAACTACATGGCCCCCGAGCAGATCCTGGGCCGCGAGGTGGACCACCGGGCCGATATCTTCTCGTTGGGCGTCGTGCTCTACGAGATGCTCACCCGCCACAAGCCGTTCCAGGGCGAGAACCTGACGGTGGTCTCCCACCGGATCGTCTACGACCACTTCACGCCGCCCAAGGACTACGTGGCGAACCTGCCGCGGGGGGTCGAGCCGATCCTCGCCCGGGTCTTGGACAAGGAGCCGGGGCGGCGCTACCAGCGGGCGAGCGAGATGGCGGCCGACCTCTCCCGCCTGGTCTCCGAGCGGCTCGCCTCCGAGTCGCTCAACGAGACCCTCTCGCTCTCCTCGATCCTGCCGGCCCCGGCGGTGCCCACCTTACCCACCCTGCCCCCTCTACCGGAACTGCCGGAGGTCTCGGCGGTGCCGGAGGCCGGGATGGGGACGGTCTCGGGGTCGGACAGCACGATCTCGACCGTGCCGCCCCCGCCCGGCGCCGCCGTCGTTCCCCCGGCCGCCGCGCCGCGCCGGTCGAGGCTGCCGAGGCCGCTCGCGCCGCTTCTCGCGGGGCTCGCCCTGCTCCTCGTGGCCGCGGTGGCCGCCGGTTGGCTGTGGACCGAGTGGCGGCGACCGCGGCCGGTCGCCGCGCCGCCGTTCCCCAAGGTCGTTTCCGCTCCCGCTCCGGCGGCCCCGAACCCGGCGCTCCTCCAGCAGCAGCAGGCGGCGGCGCTGGCCGCCGAGCAGGAGCGCCAGGCCCAGAAGCGGAAGGAGATCGACGATCGGCTGGGGCAGGCGCGCGAGTCCCTGGCCGGCAGGCATTACGACGCGGCAGTGGCGGCGGCCTCGGCGGTCCTCTCCCTCGACCCGGGGAACGCCGACGCCCAGGGCGTCCTCAGCGCGGTCGATAAGGCCGAGAAGCGCCGGAACGACCGTGCCGCGCTGGCCAAGGCGGCGGTCCCGCCGCGACCCAGCCCAGCCCAGAAGCTGCCGCCGGCCTCCCTCCCCACGACCACCCCGACGACGTCGGTGGTGACCCCGGTGCCGACCGAGGCGACCCTCAACGTGAGATTCCTGGTGGACGACGTGGCGGATGACGGAGTGCTGGTGGTCTACGTCAACGACAGCCAGATGATGCGGGAGTCTTTCGACTTCCGGAAGAAGACCGGATTCCTGCGCAGCCGGCCGGGCAAGGGGACAGTCGAGCAGCCGCTCAAGGTCCCCGTCGGCACGGCCAACATCCGGATCTACGCGACTTACGGCAACAAGAGGTCGGAGGTCAAGACCCTCTCCGGGAACTTCCCCGGCGGCGCCGTGCGGACGCTGAACGCCACCCTGACGGCGGACGGGTCGTTCACGGCCCGACTGGAGTAGGAGGCCCTCACCCCCCTACCCCCCTCTCCCAGCCCGCCCTCCCTTCCCCCGGGAGAGGGGGAAGAAGAAGACGCCTTTGAATAGGGAGCGACGGTGGCCTTCTCTCGCAGACCCGGGCAATGGGCAAGGTCCAACAGCGCCACCCATCAACCTGTCCGCTCTTTTCTCCCCTCTCCCGGCGGTGCGGGAGGGTGGGCCGGGAGAGGGGCCGGGGGTGAGGGCCCTACACCGGCAGGTCGGCGGGCGCCGGCTCGCTCCGCGGCCAGACCTTGAGGTCGCCCAGGCCGGCGAGCTGCGGCTCCAGCACCTCGGCCGGCCCCACCGCCACGATGACGATGTGCTCGGGGTCGAGGTGGCGCTCGGCCACCCGCTGAACCTCTTCGCGGGTGACCGCCGCGATCCGGCCGAGGTAGCCGTCGTAGTGGTCGTCGGGCAGGCCGTAGACCGCCAGGATCTCGAGCCGCTTGGCGAGGTCGGCGATCGTCTGCAGGGTGTAGGGGAAGACTCCGGAGAGGTAGTCGCGGGTCTCCTCCAACTCGTCGCTCGCCACCTTCTCCTCGCGGATGCGGGAGAGCTCTCCCAGCACCTCGCGCACGGCGGCTCCCGTCGACTCCGTGGCCACCGCCGTCCCGACGAGGAACGGCCCGGGCCCGAGCCGGCCCACGAAGCGGGTCGAGGCGCCGTAGGTGAAGCCGTGCCGTTCGCGGAGGTTCAGGTTGATCCGGCTGGTGAACTTGCCGCCCAGGAGGGTGTTCATCACCATCAGCGGGGTGTAGTCCGGGTCGGTGCGCGAGATCCCCGCGTGGCCGAGCCGGAGCTCGGTCTGGGCCGCGCCCGGGCGGTCGACGACGTGGACGGCGATGCCCGGCAGCGGCGCCGGCCGGATCTCGGGCGGCGGGGGGGAGGTGCGGCCGGGATCGCCGCCCAGCATCTCCTCGACCTCCCGGAGCATCTCCTCGGGGTCGAGGTCGCCGACGGCGATGAGCGCCGAACCGGAGACCGAGTAGTGGTCGCCGTAGAAGCCCAGGACCTCGTCGCGGGTCAAGGCTGAGACGCTCTCCTCGTTGCCCAGGAGCGAGTGGGCGTACGCCGTGCCGCTGAAGATCTCGGCGGTCAGCCGCTCGTCGGCGAGGCTCGACGGGTCGTAGGCGCGGCGCAGGATCTCGGCCAGCCGCTGGCGGCGCAGGCGCTCGATCTCGCGTTCCGGGAAGACCGGGCCGGTCAGCACCTCGGCCAGGAGCGCCAGGCCCTCCCGGCGGTGGGAGGCGAGGAGGCCGGTCGCGAGATAGCCCTCGTCCCAGTCGGCACCGGTCGCCAGATACCCCCCCAGCTCCTCGACGTAGGCCGCGATCTCGAGCGAGTCCCGCTTCGCCGTCCCCTCGTCGAGGAGCGAGCCGGTCAGGGTGGAGAGGCCCGCCCGCCCCGGCGGGTCGTACTGCGCGCCGGCCGGCAGGACGAGCTCCAGGCTGACCAGGGGCACGCCCGTCAGGCGCGCGGCGTAGACGGTCAGGCCGTTGGCCAGCCGCCGCTTCAGGAACGACGGGAAGCGGAAGGGGTGGATCTCCCCCGGCACGGGCGGCAGCTCCCGGTTGACCGGCGGGCGTGGCATCAGGCGGCGCTCCTGGGCACGACCGTCACCCGCGCCCGTTCGTCCGGCGCGAAGTAGGCGGCGGCATAGTCGAGCACCTCCCGGCTCCCCAGGGTGCTGTAGCGCTCCACCTCGCGCTCGAGGCCGCCGGGATCGTCGAAGTAGGTGGCGAACTGCGAAAAGAGATCGACCCGGGTGTCGAGCTTCTGGAGGGCGCCGTAGTAGTCGGTCAGCACCTTGTTGCGGGCCCGTTCGAGGTCGCTCTCGGCGAGCGGCTCGGTGGCGATCCGGTCGAGGTGCTCCAGGATGGCCGCCGTCAGGGCCTCGGGCGCGACTCCCGGCCGGGCGGTGGCGATGACGCTGAAGGTGCCCACCGCCTCCGAGGGGTCGACGTAGGCGCCGATGTCCTGCGCCATCTGGCGGTCGTAGACGAGATCGCGGTAGAGGAGGCTCGACTTGCCGGCCGAGAGGGCCGAGGCGAGGAGGTCGGCGGCGTACCAGAGCGGCTCGCCGTAGGCGGGGGCGCGGAACCCGAGGTAGACCCGGGGCAGCCGCACGTCGTCGGTCAGCACCTCCGCCCGCTCGCCGCCCAAGGGCGCCAGGGGGGGCTGGACCTTCCCCACCGGAGGGCCGGCGGGGATGTCGCCGAAGTAGTCCTCGATGCGGAGGAGGGCGCGGTCGGGGTCGAAGTCGCCGCCCACCGTGAGCACGGCGTTGTTCGGCGTGTAGTAGGTGCGGAAAAAGGCCCGCACCTCCTCTAAAGTGGCGGCGGCGATGTCTTCCATGTAGCCGATCACCGGCCAGTGATAGGGGTGATCGGCGGGATAGAGCAGCTCGTGCAGGCGCTCGCTCGCCCGGCCGTAGGGCTGGTTGTCCACCCGCTGGCGGCGCTCGTTCATCACCACCGAGCGCTGGTTCTCGAGGCTCGCCTCGGTGATCG
>JAXDLD010000064.1:0-9264 GCA_034666805.1 Acidobacteriota bacterium | reverse complement strand
GATCGAAAACATCAGGCGCCGGGACGAGCCCGCCGCCGAGAACCTGGACGCCTGGCTCCAGGAGTTGGTCACCACCCACCAGGACCGCATCCTGCCAGTCGACCAGTCGATCGCCGAGCAGTGGGGCCGTTTCAATGTTCCAGATCCCCTGCCGGTGCTCGACAGCCTGCTCGCCGCCACGGCCCATGCACACGGCCTGACCCTGGTGACCCGCAATCTCAAGGACGTGGAGCGGACGGGCGTGCCCTGCCTGAATCCATTCCGCTGGGCGGGAGGACGACGATCTCGCCCAGCGTCTCCGGCGTCTCCGGCGTCTCCGGCGTCTCCTGCATGACATCCCCCTGATAGATCCGCGAGCGGCGGTAGCTCTCCATGCCGTGGCGGAGGAAGACCTGGATCGCCGCCGCCGTGGGGACGGCGATCACCATGCCGAAAAGGCCGAAGAGGCTGCCGCCGACGATGATCGAGAGGAGCACCCATACCGGGTGCAGGTCGACGCTCTTGCTCAGGATGCGGGGCGAAAGGAACATCCCCTCCAGGAGGTGACCGCCGGCGAAGATGCCGACGACTCCGAGCAGCTTGGCCGGGCTCTGGTCCTCCGCCCAGGAGAGGAGGAGCGCCGGCCCCACCCCCACGACGAGCGACATGTAGGGGACGAAGTTGGCGAGGCCGGCCAGGAGCCCGAGGACGAGGCCGAGCGGCACCCCGAGGAGCATCAGGCCGACCGCGTCGATGACCGCCAGGATGGCCGCGATCGTGAGCTGGCCGCGGACGAACGAGGAGATCGCGACGTCCAGCTCGTGCACCCGAGCCACCGCCACGTCACGGTAGGGGAGGGGGATCATCTCCCGGACTTTGTGCTTGATTTTCGGCAGGTCGACTAGGAGGTAGAAGGCGAAGACCGGCACGAAGACGAGGTCGAGGAGAAAGAGGACGAGGTTCATCAGGCTTCCGAGCACGTGCCCGAGCCAGGCGGTGGTACCGCCCGCGATACGCGGCATCTGCTCCGAGAGGGCCGCCTTGGCGCGCACCTGGATCTCCGCGTACTGCTTCGGGAAGCGCTGCTCGAGCCCCTGGAGCCAGGGGAGGAGCTGGGTCTCGATACGGGCCGCGTACTGCGGCAGGCGCTCCTCCATATGGCGAATCTGGGCGCCGATGGCGGGGATCAGGTAGAGGAAGAAGCCGGTCGCCAGGAGGACGAGGATCAAGGCGATGGCGAACGTGCCGGCCACGCGGGACCGGCCGCGGCGCTCGAACCAGTTGACCGCGGGATCCGCCACGTAGGCGATGGCCAGGGCGAGGAAGAGGGGGAGGAGGATCTCGCGGAGAGCATAGACGAGCGCCAGCACGGCGATCAGGACGCCGATGGTGACGATCAGGCGGACGACCCCGGAGCTCGGCTTCCTCACCCTCAATTTCCTCCCCCGCCATCCTATGGCAAACGGCGCAGCCGGGCGAGGTGGCTGTGCTTCCTGCCGTAGCCGAAGTAGATCGTGAGGCCGATCCCCAGCCAGACGAAGAGGCGCAGCCAGTTCTCCGACGGGAGCGAGAACATCAGCAGTAGACAGCTCGCGATCCCCAGGATGGGCACCAGGGGCACCCAGCGGACACGGAACGGCCGCGCCGCCTCCGGGTGGGTCCGCCGCATGATGAGGACCGCCGCGCAGACGATGACGAAGGCCAAGAGGGTCCCCATGTTGACCAGCATCAGCAGCACGTCGATGGGGAGGAACGCCGCCAGCAGGGCGACGAAGGCGCCGGTCAGGAGGGTCGACTTCCAGGGTGTGCGGAAACGCTCGTGGACGGCGCCGAAGAAGCTCGCGGGGAGTAGGCCGTCGCGGGCGATGGCGAGGAGGATGCGGGCCTGGGAGAGCATGGTGACCAGGAGGACCGAGGTAATGCCGGCGATGCCGGCCATGGCGATCAGGAACTGCGCCCAGCGCAGGCCCACCCGGCGGAAGGCGTCGGAGACCGGGGCGTTCACGTCGAGCTCCCCGTAGGGCACCATCCCGGTCATGACCGCGACGACGCCGATGTAGAGGAGGGTGCAGAGGACCAGGGAGACGAGGATGCCGATGGGGACATCCCGCTGCGGGTTCTTCGCCTCCTCGGAGTGGGTGGAGACCGAGTCGAAGCCGATGTAGGCGAAGAAGGCGAGGGCGGAGCCGGCGAGCATCCCGATCGGTTTGCCCCCGGCGTCGCTCTGGCCCAGGAGCGTGTGGCCGAAGAGCTGGAGGCCGGTCAGGCCGTAGGGCGCGAAGGGGTGCCAGTTGGCGGGATTCACATAGAAGGCCCCGACGCCGATGACGAAGAGGACCGCGGCGACCTTGATCCCCACGAGGACGGTGTTCAACCCCGCGCTCTCGCGGATGCCGACGACGAGGACGGCGGTGACGAGGACGACGATCGCGACCGCCGGCAGATTGATGATCGCTCCCGTGCCGACGAGCCGGCCGAGCCCGGGGTCGTAATTCACCATCGGCCCCGCGATCGCGTGGGGGAGGTGCCAGCCGAAGATGGCGAGCACGTTCTGGAAGTAGCCCGACCAGCCGTTCGCCACGGTGGCGGCGGAGACCGCGTACTCCAAAACCAGGTCCCAGCCGATGATCCAGGCGAAGAGCTCGCCCAGGGTGGCATAGGCGTAGGTGTACGCCGATCCGGCCACCGGCACCATCGACGCGAACTCCGCGTAGCAGAGGGCGGCGAGGATGCAGACCAGCCCGGCCATGACGTAGGAGAGCATGAGGGCCGGTCCCGCGGTCTGCTTGGCGATGACCCCGGTCGTCACGAAGATGCCGGCGCCGATCACCGCGCCGACCCCTAAGCTCGTGAGCTGGACGGGCCCGAGCACCCGCCGCAGACGGCTCTCGCCCTCGAGCTCCGAGAGCAGCATGCTGAGCGGTTTCGTTGCAAAGAGTGGATTCGCCACGGCTCTACCTCCTTTCGGTTCTGGAAGGAGGGTAGGGCGCGGCTGGGGGGCGGGACTATTCCGCGACCTTCCGGGAAGCGGCGGTAGAAGAAGGAGGTGGAGGGAGGCGGGACCCTAGACGCGCGCCGTCACCCGCGCGACCCGCAAACCCTCGGCCAGGCGGTAGGCGTGGTGGGCGGTGACGATGCCGGTGGTACCGGCGGCATTCGCCAGCCGGCTCCTGAGACCGTGGACGTGCCGGGCCGCGAGGTTCGTAATCTCCGCGCGGCCGGCGCCCTCGGGGGCGATCCGCTGCCCCACCTCGACGACGGGGACCCCCGGGCCGTCCTCCAGGCGGTCGGCGACGAGCGCGAGCCAGGTGGCCGCCTCCTGGCTGCCGGCTTTCAGGGCCAGCCGGCGCCGGTCCGTCTCCCCGGGGAGCCCGGCGAGGAGCCGGCCGCCGATCTCGCTGCCTCCAGGCCAGACCACGAGGTCGAGCTCGCCCTCCACCTCGCGGCGGTCCTCCTCCGTCTTGGCGACGGCCACGACGGGGGCGACGGAGGGCCTCGGGCCGGCCTGGGCGATCTCCAGCTTCCAGGGGAAGGCGCGGTCGAGGTACGAGCGGACGACGGGGACGACCCTCTCTTTGAGCTCAGCTTTGTCCATCACGTCGCGGGGATTGAAGCCGGCGTCGATCAGGTCGCGGCCGAAGGTGGCCTCGTAGCCCCGCTTATTGGAGAGGAAGCGGCAGGTGGGCGGGTTCTCGGCGAACATCCCGCGCACGGTGCTCGCGAGGTAGATCGACTCCCACCAGCGGTCCCTGGGGATGAAGCCCAGGGTCTCGAGCTGGATGTCCTGGAGGAGCAGCCCCCCGGGCCGGAGCATGCCGGCCAGGGTTTTGGCGCAGCGGTTGGCGTCGGCGAAGACGGCCGGGTCGAGGGCCATCTGCCGCCCCTCTCCCGCTTTCGCGCCGCTGGGGCCGAGGCTCGCGGCCACTTGGAGCGCGGGGTAGGCGTCGAGCCAGCGCTCCACCAGGCGCGCGGTGTCCGGCCCCGGACGGTCGAGGCAGAGCACGGCGGTCAGGCCGAGGAGCCCGGGGTCCGCCGCGGCCAGGGCTTCCAGGAGCTCCGAGACGTGGTGCAGATGATCCTCGGCCACCACCAGCGGCCGCCGCGCCCAGCCGATCTCTCCGACCCAGCTCATGGGGGCCACTATACTCAAGGGCCAGTGAAGAAACCGTCGCGCGAAGACATCTACTATCCGCGCGGGCCGCGCGGGCTCTGGGGCTCACGCCTGCTCTACCTGGGCCTCTTCCTGCTCGCTGCCTTAGTCGTTCTCGCCGCCCTCTCGTTCCGGCGCGAGTGGCAGGAGCGGATCGGCCAGAGCCGGTCGGAGGCGATCTTCCAGCTCGTAGAGGGCCGGATCCCGGCGCGCCCCACCGAGACCCCGGGCGCCGCCGCCTGGCTCAACCTGGAGCTCCGGCGCTACCGCGAGCGCATCGAGGACCCCGAGCGGGCCCGCCTCTACGGCGAGGTCGCGGAGTGGCAGGACACCCGCTCCGTCCCCCCGTTCTTCGCCCCCATCCGGGAGGTCCTCGCGAGCCCGGCCCCGCCGCCGCGCTCGCCCCAGGCCGTGCCGCGGCTCCTGCCACCGCAGGCCCTGGGGGAGGACGGCACCGGCGCCATGGGCTCCTCGCTGCGCAGCCAGGACTTCCTCGAATTGGACCGCCACTGGTTCGCGGTCACCCGCCGGAAGAGCTTGGGGATTGGGGATCTCACCGACCCCGCGAACCCCTCCAACCGTTTCCTCACCCGGGTGACCCCGCGCCTCCTGGCGTCGAGCGAGGCCCTATCCCGGGCGCTCGCGGAGCGTCCCCTCCCGGCCCTCCCCGGCGGCCGGCCGCCGCGGGTGGTCCGGCTCTACGCCCTCTCCGAGGACGGCACTCTCGTCTCCATGCGGCTCCCCGGGACGACGCCCGACCCCGAGGCGAGCCGGCGCGCCGCCATCCTCGAAGGCCGGGAATTCCGCAGCTCACCCGAGCGGCCGACCTTCGTCTCGAACGAGTTCTACTTCCGCTTCGACTTCGCCGATCCCCGGGAGCAGACCTTCTACTCCGGTCTCTACCTCGATTTAGGCGGCCAGGGGCTCGTCGCCACGATCACGGTCCCCCTCCGCGATCCGGGCAGCCCGCCGGCCATCGTCGGCGCCGACCTGACCTTCGACATCGACTGGGAGGCCTTCGCCCGCCGGATCGATCCGCCGATGGTCGCCGGCGTCGTCCAACTTCCCGACTCTCCGGCGGGGACGAGGAGCTGGATGGACATCGCGAGCGCCCTCTCGCGCAGGAACCGGTTCCGTTCGATTCCGAGGACGGGCGACTGGCTGCGCGAAGCGCCCGAAGGAGCCCGCCCGCAGGATCGAACGGAACCGGTTCCTGCTGAAAGCCGGCCGGCGGCGCTCGCCAACGCCGTCGCCGCCCTCGCCCGGCGGCCGACCGCCGGGAGCGGAGCGGCCGCGGAGAGCGTGCCCAACGTCCTCCACGGGGTGGTCGAGGGGCAGGGGGCGGTCGCCGCCTTCCAGGTCGCCGCCGCCACCTGGCTGCTCGTCCTCTTCCCCAAGACCCAGTCCCACCTGCCGCTCCTCCCGGTCCTCCTGTCGGCCCTCCTCTTGGTCGCTCTCCTCGCCGGCTTCGAGCGCAACCGCCGGCGGGCGGAGCGGGCCTTCGCCGAGAAGCAGAACCTGCTCAACACGATGCAGGTGCCCCTGATCGTCGTCGACCCGAACACCGACGAGATCGTCTTCGGCAATCAGGCGGCGGAGAACCTGGGCTTAAAGCCGGGGGACCGGATCGGCGACCGGGTGGCCGCGGATCCGCGAGCCCGCGCCCACTACGAGCGGATGCAGGTCGCCAGCCCCGAGCCGCGCCGGGCTTACGGCGTGCCGGTCTGGGTGCGTGGCGAGGACGGGGGGGAGGAGGAGCGCTACGCGATCGTCCGCTCGGTCGCCGTCACCGCGCCCATCGAGGCCCTGCACGCCGACGAGCGCCACCGGCTCGGCATCCTCTTCCTCCTGGAGCCGGAGGCGGACCTGGCGCTCCTGACCGCGGAGCTGACGGACGAGACCCGGAGGGACGAGCGGCGGAAGCTGGTCGGCCTCCTCTCCCATGGCGCGGACACCCTCGTCCGGGTGCTCGCCCACAGCCTGAGCGACGACGGGGCTATCTCTTCTCCCGGGTTCACCGCCTGGCTCGCCGGCTACCTCGACCGCCGGCTCAAGACCACCGCCTGGCTCCTCGACCACTGGGATGCCGAGCCGCCGCTCCCTCCCGACAGCTCGATCGAGGCGGCGCAGGCGCGGGCGACTCTCGATAGCCTCGCTGCGGTCTTCTCCCTCGCCGCCCGGGACACCGGCCTGCGCACCCGGCTCCACTGGGACAACGGCGTGCTCTCTCTGCGCGCCGACCCGGAGGCTCCGGTCTTCACGATGGAGATCGACTGGCCGGAGGAGTACTGGTTCACCTGCCCCGTGCGCGGCGGCTTCGGCTTCTTCCTGGGCGAGGTCCTGATCAACGCCATCCGTCACGGCCGGCCCGGCTCGACCCCGGCCCTCCGGGTCTCCCTGGACCCGATCCGCCGCGAGCTCACGTTCGAAGTGGAGAACGAGATCGAGATCGAGATCGGCCGGGGGCGTTCCGGGGAGGAGGGGGAGACCTACGGCGGCCGGCGCATCCTCGATCGGCTGGCGCGGCTCTTCGAGTGGCGGGACCTCGCCTTCGAGCGGCGCGAGAGGACCTATCTCGTCTCCTGGCGGGTCCCGGTCAGCGAGCGCGGCGACCCGCGCCGGGCGGACTGACCGCTAGGGCTGGCCGAAGCCTAGGCGGCCGAGGCTCGCCTCGGTGGGAGACTCCTCGAGGAGCAGGAGGGCCGCGTACTCGGGCCCTTCCCCCTCCGCTCCCAACGGCTGGATCTGAACGATCCGCCAGGATTCGAGGATCTCCTCCAGGGACTCGCCGCCGACCGGCGTGATGGCGGGGACGCCGGGTGCCACGGGCGCGGTCGTGATCCGCACGGCGACCAGCCGTTGCTGCTTCTTCATGCGCGCTCCTTTGAGTCGAGCGCTCATGCTATCCTCGCCGCGCGAACCCGGCAAGCGACCCTCTGGAGCCCGTGATTGGGTATCCCCTATGGCCAAGAAACTGGAATGGACAGCCGCCTGTGCGCTCACCGTGCTCGCCCTGATCCTCCACGTCTCCCACTTCCAGCACGCCGGGGCGCTCTGGCGGGACGAGGCCGCGGCGGTCGGCCTCGCCACCCAGCCTTCCCTGGGTGAGGTCTTCCAGTCCTTCCCGCACGAGGCGTTCCCCATGGTCTTCCCGGTGACGGTCCGGACCTGGGTGGGGTTAACGGGAGGAAGCGACGCGGCGCTCCGCGCCTTCGGCCTCCTCGTCGGCCTCGGCCTCCTGGGCGCCCTCTGGTGGAACGCCTGGAGCGTCAGCCGGCATCCGCCGCTCGTCTCCCTGGCCCTCCTCGCCGCGAGCCCGTCGCTCTTCCAGCACGGAGATGCGATCCGCGGCTACGGCCTGGGGACCCTGTTCCTTCTCCTCACCTTCGGCCTCCTGGCCGCGTCGTTCGTCCGGCCGCGCCGCGGCGGGAGGATCGCGGCTCTGATCACCGGACTCCTCGCCGTTCACTGCCTGATCCCGAGTTGGGTTCTCCTCGGCGCCCTCTGCGCGACCGCCGCCGCCGTCCACTTCTGGCGGGGGAGAGGGCGGGAGGCGGCGCTCGTTCTCGGGATCGGGCTCGCCGCGGCCCTCTCTCTCCTCCCCTACATCGGCCCGCTGTCCCGGGCCCGCGATTGGAACGTGGTGGTCCGGTCCCCCGCAGCGATAGGCGTGGAGGACGTCTGGGACGGGCTGGCGAAAGTCGCCGGAGCGCCGGTGCCGGCTGCGAAGTGGGCCTGGCTCGTCGTCCTGGTCCTGGCGGTCCTGGGCGGAGCCCGGATCTTCGGCGCCCGCCCGGCCCTGGAGACCGAGGGGGGAGAGCCGGGGCGGGACCTGGCGCTCTTCGGCATGCTGACGGCCGCCCTGGGGACCGCCCTCTTCTTCCTCTTCCTCGAGGTCCTCCGCTACGACCCGCGCGCCTGGTACTACCTGCCGCTCCTCGCCCTCCTCGCCAGCGCCTTCGACCTCCTGACCGCCGGGCTCGGAACCTCCCCCGGCCGGCGCCTCGCGCTCGCTGGCGGCGCCCTCGCCGTCGGGGTGGCCCTCTTCCTGCCGGCCCGCGCCGCCGCCGCCTTGCGGCAGACCAACGCCGACCTCGTGGCCCAACGGGTGACCCAGGCCGCCGCCGCGGGCGACCTGGTGCTCGTCAACCCCTGGTACGACGGCATCAGCTTCGGCCGCTACTACCGCGGCAAGGCGCCCTGGATCACCCTGCCGGAGATGACCGACCACCGCTACCACCGCTACGATCTGCTCAAGGTCAAGATGGCCTCGCCGCGGCCGATCAACGATGTTCTGGAGTCGGTCGGCGCCGCCCTCGCCACGGGGCACCGGGTCTGGGTGGTGGGAGGCATCCACCTGCTGAAGCCGGGGGTCCGCCCGCGCGTCCTGCCACCGGCGCCGGGCTCCTCCTGGCGCTGGTTCGACGTGCCCTACAACGTCGCCTGGTCGCAGCAGACCGGCGCCTTCCTCCAGGCCCACGCGGCGCGGGCGGGGGTGGTCGACGTCCCCGTACCCGGCCCGGTCTCCGACCTCGAGCGCCAGAAGCTCCTGGTCTTCGACGGCTGGCGTTAGCCCGCCTGCGCCGCCGCCTGCCGCGAAGCCTTCCACTCCCCGTAGACAGCCGGGGCATCGCCGAGGAAACTTTCGTGGAGCGGGCGCCAGCCGATCTCCACGTTCCGGCCGCTCGCGATCACCTGGTCGAGGATGAGGGCGTCGACCATCCCTCCCATCTTCTGGCGCGCCTCGTCGAGGGGCACGGAGCGGGTCTCCCCGCCCTTGCCCGCCGCCTCGCTCGCCGCCCGCGCCACGTCGGCGAGTTGGATGGCGTTGCCGTCGACGGCGTGGAAGACGCCCCGCCCGCGGTGCTCGACGACGGCCCGATAGAAGCGGGCGAGGTCCTCGACGTGGATCATGGGGATGCGGTTCCGGCCATTGCCCAGGTATTGGCTGGCGCCGTGCTTCTCCGCCGACTCGAAGTAGGAGCCGATGCTGCCGCCTTTCCCGCCGTAGACCATCCCCGGGCGGACGACGGCGGTCGCCAGGTGGTCGTTGGCCGCCGCGAGCACCATCTTCTCGTGCGCCGGCCGCCAGGCGACGAGGGCGGCGGGGTGCTCGGTCGTGGCGTTCTCGAAGG
>JAXDLD010000063.1:0-8135 GCA_034666805.1 Acidobacteriota bacterium | reverse complement strand
CCCAGCTCTGGATCATCCCCGTGGGCGGCGGCGAGTCTTACCCCGTCACCCGCTTCGACCGCGACGTCCTCGACTTCGACTGGATCGACGCCGACACCCTGCTCGTCCTCGCCCGGGAGTCGCCGAGCTTCAACGAGCAGGAGAAGAAGGAGAGGCAGGACACCGCGGTCGTCGTCGACGACGCCGAGAACGAGCCGCCCGTCCGCCTGTTCAAGGTCTCGCGCGACGGTCGCGAGGTCCGCCGGCTGACCGCCAACGACGACTGGATCGACGCGATCGACGTCTCCCCGAACGGTCGCTACGCCGTCGCCAGCGCCGAGCAGAGCCTGTCGTACAAGTTCGACCAGAAAGTCCCGCCCCACATCTACCTGGTCGACCTGGCGACCGGCGCCCGGAAGCGCCTCTTCGAGGGCGCCGGCCTCGTGCCGCACGACGCCCGCTGGGCCGCAGACTCCTCCGGCTTCTACTTCGTCAACGACCGCAGCAGCCACCCCACCTACAAGACGGCGACCGTCACCGACCTCTACTTCCACACCGTCGCCGACGGCCGGACCGAGCGGGTCGACCTCGGCTGGGAGCGCGGCCTGGGCGGCACCTACGAGCCCACCCCCGACGGCTTCCTCGCCCTCCTGGCGGACGGGGTCCGCCTGCGGGCGGCGCGCTATACCCGGACCGGCCGCCAGGGGGCCTGGAAGCGCCAGGACCTGACCGGCAAGCACGCCGCCCACCTCGACGCCTGGGCGGTCTCCCGGGACGGCCGGACCGTCGTCTACGAGACCTCGACGGCGACCGCCCCGCCCACCGCCTACGTGGCCCGGCTCGACGGCACCCGGCTCGCCGCCGAGCGCCGGATCGCCGAGCTCAACTCCGGCTACAAGGGGAAGGCCACCGGGAAGGTCGAGGTCGTCCACTGGCCGGGGGCCAAGGGCGACACGGTCGAGGGGCTGCTCCAGTATCCTCTCGACTGGAAGCCGGGCGAGAAGCGGCCGCTGATCCTGGAGATCCACGGCGGCCCCAACGACTGCGACCGGGACAGCTGGCGGGCGGACTGGAGCGACCCCGCCCTCCTCTGGCGGCAGCGCGGCGCCTTCGTCCTCCAGGCCAACTACCACGGCAGCGCCTGCTACGGCCTCGCCTGGGTCGAGTCGATCGCCGGCCACTACTACGAGCTCGAGATCCCGGACCTGGAAGCGGGGGTGGACGCGGTGATCGCCCGCGGCCTCGCCGACCCGGAGCGCCTGGCGAGCGCCGGCTGGAGCAACGGCGGCATCCTGACCGTCGAGCTCCTCACCCGCTCCAAGCGCTACAAGGCGGCCTCGGTGGGGGCGGCCGACGTCGAGTGGATCAGCGACTGGGGGAACGTCGACTTCGGCGCCTCCTTCGACAACTACTACTTCGGCGCCCCGCCCTGGGAGAAGCCGCAGGTCTACGTCGAGAAGTCGCCCTTCTTCCGCCTCACCCAGGTGACGACCCCGACCCTCGTCTTCGCCGGCACCGAGGACCGGAGCGTCCCGCCCCACGAGTCCTGGTCGCTCTTCCGCGCCCTGCAGCAGATCGGCAAGGCCCCGACCCGGCTGGTCCTCTTTCCCGGCGAGCCGCACAGCCTGGGGAAGGTCGCCCACCAGCGGCGGAAGCTCGAGGAGGACCTCGACTGGTTCGACCGCTACCTCTTCGGCAAGCCGCGGGCCCGGCGGGCGGCGGTCAAGGACGGCAGCCCGCTCTGGGGCCTCCTCGGGCGGGTCCAGGCGGCGCGCTCCGGCGACGCCTTCGGCCGGCGCGAGAACGGGCTGCTCGTCCCCGAGACCGTCTCCTTCCGCGGCCTGACCGTCGGCCGCTTCGAGGTGACCCGGGCCCAGTTCGCCGCCTTCGACCCCACGGTCCAGGTCGATCCCGGGAGCGAGAACCTGCCCATGACCGGACTCTCCTACGAACGGGCGAAGGAGTACGCGGCCTGGCTCGCCAAGGCGACCGGGAAGCCCTTCCGTCTTCCCACCGAGGAGGAGGCGCGCGACCTCGCCGAGACGGCCAGCGGGGGGGGCGGCAACACCCTCGACCGCTGGGCGGGCTACGCCCCCAACCCGCACGACCGGAAGGAGATCGAGGCGGAGCTGAAGACCCTGCCCGGCCCGGCGCCCCTCCTCCTCCCGGTGGGGAGCCTGGCCGGCGCCGGGGACGACCCGGTCTTCGACCTCGACGGCAACGCCGCCGAGTGGGCGGCCGGGGACAAGGGCAAGGGGATCGCGATCGGCCCGAGCGCCGACCGGCCGACTGATCCCCGGAGCGACGACCTGCCGGGGGCGGGGTATGTGGGGTTGCGGGTGGTGGTGGCCGGGGGGTAGGCCGGCGTCCGCGGGCGCCTGGCCTCAGGGCTGACGGGACATCCAATCCGTCAGGCTCGCGGCGAAGCGGTCGGGTTCCTCGAAGAACGGCTGGTGCCCGCTCTTCTCGAAGATCTGCAGGGTGGCGTTGGGGAGCTTCGCCGCGATGCCCACCCATAGACGATAGGGAACGACGTAGTCGTAGCGCCCATGGGCGAGGAAGATCGGCACCGTCAGCGAGCTCGCTCCGGCGGTGACGTCCCACGCCGGCGCGAGGGTCCCCATGACGTGCTGGAGGAGGGCCGGCCTGGGGATCACCTCCGTCATCAGGGGAGCGGCGTCGAAGCGCGGGTCGAAGAAACGCATCGGCGTCTGCGCGAGGACGGCCTGCGTCAGGGACGCGCCCTCGGGCAGCCTGGCCAGATTGTCTCGCAGGATCTGCTTGCGGTCCTCCGAGGCGTCTCTTTCGAAGAAGGCCGCGGCTTCCGCCGCCACCCGGGTCATGTCGCCGGTGGGCGGCGTGCCCGCGGTGATCACGTGCGAGACGCTTTCCGGGCACCGCCGGCCGTACTCGATGGCGAGGATGCCGAGGATCGAATGCCCGAGGACGGCGATCCGCGGAACCCCGAGATCGCGCCGGATGGCCTCGAGGTCGTCGGCGAGCAGGTCGAACGTGAGATCGGCGGGTTCGCCCGTCGACTGCCCGCTCCCTCGCAAATCGACGTAGACCAGTTGCAAGCGGTCGCTCAGCTGGGGCGGCGTCTGGCGCTCGTACGGCTTCGTGCCGATGCCGGTCAAGACGAGGCACGCCGGACCCTGGCCGTGGGTCGAATAGAAGAGCTCGGCACCGTTGACGGAAACGGTCATGCTTCTCCTCCGCTCCTACTCGGGTTGGTCCCGCGACAGAGTGATTTCACGCCGCCCACTCCACCCGGTACACCGCCACCGCCTGCGCCTTCCCCCTAAGCTGAAGCGGCGGCAGGGGGGTGACCCGGGGGGGCGCCTCCAGGGCATCGTAGAGGGCTTCGCCGATCAGGATCTCCCCGGGGCCGGCCTCGGAGCAGAGCCGGGCGGCGGTGTTGACGGCGTCGCCGATCACCGTGTACTCGAGCCGGCGGTCGCTGCCGATGTTGCCGGCGAAGACCTCGCCGGCGTGGAGGCCCATCCCCACCGCGAGCGGGCGCCGCCCCTGCCGGACCCACTCCTCGTTCAGGTGCCCGAGCGCCCGCTGCATGGCGACCGCCGCCCGCGCCGCGCGGTCGGGGTCGTCGGGGCGGGTGAGCGGCGCCCCCCAGATCGCCATGATCGAGTCGCCCATGAACTTGTCCAGGGCACCGCCGTGCTCGAAGATGATCTCGACCATCTCCGTGAAGTACTCGTTCAAGAGCGAGGCGATCTCGTCCGGCGACAGCTCCTCCGAGAGGGCGGTGAAGCCGCGGATGTCGGCGAAGAGGAGGACCGCCTGGCGTTTCGTGCCGCCCAGCCGGATCTCCCCCTCCTCGGCGGCGATCTCCGCCGCCAGCTCGGGGGCGAAGTAGCGCTGGAAGTTCGACAGTACGACCGCCTCGCGCCGTACCCGCTCGACCAGCCGGCTGTTCTCGATCGCCACCGCGACCATGCTGGAGAAAGAGGAGAGGAACTCCAGGTCCTCGTCCGAGAAGGAGCGCGGCGCCGTCAGGTTGTCCAGGTAGATGAGCCCGATCGCGGTCCCCTGACCGCCGAGGAGCGGGGCGCACATGGCGCTCTGGACCATGCCCCGCTCGGCGGTCGACGAGCTGTCGAAGCGGATGTCCGAGGGAGCGTTCTCGATCAGGAGGGCGGTGCGCTCGGCGATCGCCTCGCGGGCGATGGCCTCCGGCACCTGCCAGACCGCGCCGCGGCCGTCGACCCGGCTCAAGGAGACCCGGTGGACGAGCTCGCTCGTGGGGGTGAGCATGAGGATGGCCACCCGGTCGACGCTCATCACCTGGAAGGTGAGGTCGACGACCTTGTCGAGCAGGCGGTCGACCTCGGGCTGCCCCGAGAGCTCCTTGGCGATGTCGAGGAAGAGAGCGAGGCGCTTGGCCTGACGCTCCTCCTGGGACTGGCCGCCGATCCGGAGGAGCGAGCGGCCCTGGGGGGCGGAGACCCGGGCCGCGATGTCGGCCGGCCCGGCGACCGGCATCCGGCGCAGGATCGTGGCGTCCAGGGGACTGGCATCGGGCTCCGGCAGGGCCTGGACGGTCTCGTCCGCCTCTTCCTTGAGCTCGAAGACCGAGCGGCCGAAGGCGACCTGCCCGCCCGGCCGGGCGGTCGCCCGGGTCACCCGCTCGCCATTGACGAAGGTGCCGTTCATCGAGCCCAGGTCGGAGACGAGGAGGCCTTCGGGGCCGAGCTCCAGCTCGGCGTGCCGGCGCGATATGCTGGGGTCGCGCACGGGGAGGTCGCAGGCGATCGACCGGCCAACCAAGAGCACACGCCCCCGGGGGAGGGTGACCGTCTGGTTTCCTATGGTGGCAACGAGCTTCAGGGCCAAGGCGAGACCTCGGGGCGCGGCGGGGCCGGGCAGAGCAGGCAGCTACCCTACTACAGATCGCGGTGCCTGACGACCCCGGGTTGAACCCGGGCTGGGGCCTGTGTTACCCTGCGGCCCGTCTAAGGACGCGTGGCGCATTCGTCTAGGGGTCCAGGACGCCGGCCTCTCACGCCGGTAACACGGGTTCGAATCCCGTATGCGCTACCAAACCTTCTGTCTTCTCCGCTCCCAGCCGAGATCCCGCCCCGTTTCCTGGCCGGCGCCATGCTGGGCGCCCTCGCCCGCTGGCTGCGCGTCCTCGACCTGGACGTAGCGTTCGATCCCGCGCTCGACGACCCCGCCTTGGTGGCCCTGGCCGTGGCGGAGGGGCGCACGATCCTCACCCGTGACCGCCGGCTCGTCCTCCGCCGCCTGGCCCGGAATCATCTCCTGATCCGCTCGGACGACGTCGACGAACAGGTGCGCCAGGTGCTCGGCGAGCTGCGGGTGCCCCTCGATCCCGCGCGCTTCTTCAGCCGTTGCCTGCGCTGCAACCGGCCGCTCGCGCCGCTCGCCGCCGAGGCCGCCCGGGCGCACGTCCCGCCCTACGTGGCGCGGACCGAGGACAAGTTCCGGCACTGCCTCGGCTGCGGCCGGATCTACTGGCCCTCGACCCACGTGCGGCGGATGCGCGAGCGCCTGCGCCGCATGGGGGTGCCGGCGTGAGCCGGCGCGCCGACGAGCAGGGCGGCTATCCCTTGGATCCCTCCGCCGGCTTGGTCGCCCCATAGGCGAGCGCGCTGATCCCCATCAGGCCGAGCAGAGTCTTGTCGAAGTCGAGGACGCCGAATACGCGATAGACCGAGATGCAGAACAGGACCCAGAGGACCAACGTCCAGACCGCGTGCTGGAGCCGGGCGACGCTGAGTGCGCCGTCCTCGGACAGGATGTCGAACACGAAATTGCGGTGCTGGGGCGTCGTTTGGGCACCCGGTGCGGCTGCCCCAGCCATCCGCTTGTCCGTCATGGCGGAATTGATGGCCGAGCCACCCACGACCGTGCCAGCGGTAACGCCGAGCAGAGCCAGCAACTGCTGGGTCAGCACGGGGATCTCCCCGGTGCTGATCCACACCAGACAATAGGCGCCGACGAGGAGCACCAGCCAGCCCGCGAACTGGAAGCGGGAGAGGCTGTAGGGCCGCTTCTTGACATTGGTCTCATCGGGGACCGAGTCCCGGAGAAGGCCGCCTCTGAAGAGCACGAGAACCAGCAACAGGAGGATCAACGCCGGGATGTAGCCACGCCAATCGGGCCTGTAGACCTGGAAGCTTGCACTCTTGTCGCTCTTGACCGGATCGGAGTCCTTGAGGCCCACGCTCACATGCACCTGGGCGGGACCGGACGAGCCGCCGAGAACATCGCTCCAGATCTTGGCCGTCGTGGAATCGCCGCGCTCGATGGGGAAGGTGAGCGTCCCATTGGCCAGGTCGCAAACCGGCTGCAGCCCCTCGAGCCGAAGCCCGTTCAGATACAGCGCGAGCTGGGTCTTGCACTTCATCTGATCCTTGACCAGAGCCGACAGGTTCTCGACTGTGACCGTGAGACGGTCGCCAAGCTTGAAGGCGTCCCCGCTCTCCACATCCTTAGGCCAGTGCGTTACCTTCGAGACCTGCGCCGTGGGCGCCGGGGCCGGAGGAGCCGCTGGGTCCCCCGCCGTGCTGGCAGCGCCGCCCGCACCCGCGGGCGGATTGGGCGGCGTGGTGGCTCCTGCAGCTTGGGCGAGCAGGAGGATCAGAACCATTCCCAAGAGGAACCTGTCTACGGATCTCATCGCATCTCCTTTCGAGCGCGCGCATTCTCCTGCCGAGAGAGACGGACGCGGCTGGAAATTTCTGCTGGGAGGGCCGGTAGGATGTGGCCCGCGGCTTCGCGCATGTCATGCTTGGCGTCCATGAGGAGCATGGGGGTGCCGGCGTGAGCCGGCGCATCGGTCTGGGGGTTGAGCTCTCCGCCGTGGTCCGGCTCGCCCTGCCGGTCGTCGCCGTGCAGCTCGGCCTCATGCTCATGGGCGTCGTCGACGCCATGATGCTCGGCCGGGTGTCGGCCCAGGCGCTCGCCGCCGGGGCCCTCGGCGACTCGTTGAGCTTCAGCCTGCTGGTCGGGGCCATGGGGATCTTGATGGCGATCGATCCCCTGGTATCTCAGGCGCACGGGGCCGAGGACCGGGAGGCGATCGCGGCCCACCTGGAGCGCGGGCTCGTGCTGGCGCTGGCCTTGGCGGTCCCCCTCTCGCTCCTCCTCTGGAACGCCCGCACCTTTCTCTCCCGCCTGGGGGAGCCCGCGGCGCTGGTCCTTGGCGGCACCGCCTTCATCCGCGGCAGCGTTCCCGGGGTCGTCCCGTTCCTCCTCTTCGTCGTCCTCCGCCAGACCCTCCAGGCGATGGGCATCGTGCGCCCGGCGGTCGTCGCCATGCTGGTGGGGAACCTGGTCAACTTCGTGGGCGACTACGTGCTCATCTTCGGCCACTTCGGCGCTCCGGCGCTCGGCGTCGCCGGCTCGGCCTACGCGACCTCGATCGGGCGCTGGATCATGCTCATGGTCCTGGCCTTCTCCTCCCGGAAGGTTCTGGCGCCCTACTTCCGGGGCTTTACGCGCCAGGCCTTCGCCTGGCGGGCGCACGGGCATCATCTCCAGCTCGGGGTGCCGATCGGGGTCCACAACTCGCTCGAGCTGTCGGTCTTCGCCGCCGTCGCCCTGCTCATGGGCCGGCTCGGGGTGCACGAGCTCGCCGGCCACCAGATCGCGCTCAACCTGGCGGCCATCTCCTACATGGTCCCGGCGGGGGTGAGCGCCGCCGCGTCCACCCGGGTGGGCAACGCCATCGGCCGTGAGGATATGCCGGGCGCTCGCCGCGCCGCCGTCGTCTGCCTGCTCCTGGGGGCCGGGGTGATGAGCCTCTCCGGCCTCCTCTTCGCTCTCGCTCCGCGCTTCCTCGCCGGCCTCTACAGCCCCGACCCGGGCGTCCTCGCCATGGGCGCGGCGCTCATCCCCGTCGCCGCCGCCTTCCAGGTCTTCGACGGCGTCCAGGTGGTGGGCGCCGGGGTCCTCCGTGGCGCGGCCGACACCCGTTTCGCCGCCATCGTCGCCCTCGTGGGCTACTGGGTCCTCGGGCTTCCCCTGGGCGCCGTCTTCGCCTTTCGCTTCGGCCACGGCCCGCGCGGGCTCTGGTGGGGCTTGACCCTCGGCCTCGCCATCGTGGCGGTCCTCCTCCTCGCCCGCATCGTGCGGCGGTTCCGGGGGCACATCGCGCGGGTGGGGGGGGT
>JAXDLD010000062.1:0-2738 GCA_034666805.1 Acidobacteriota bacterium | reverse complement strand
GCCCCTTCTCGGTCATCTTCGAGTTCCGCGTCCACCGCTGCGACTGCGTGGGGGTCCGCGACTGGGCCCGGCAGTGGACCGCCCTGGACGGCCTGGTCCTCGGCTCGGCGGCCTACAACGCCGCGCTCCAGCGCCTCACCGAGCAGTTCGTGCGCGCCAACACCAACCCGGCGCGGCCGAACGGCAGCTCGATCGGCCAGGTGCGGACCAACGAGATCGCCTTGACCGGCCCCTGGGAGCTGCGTGAGTTCCAGCTCACCCAGTTCGCCTGGTCGAACTTGAACGAAACGACCGTGAACGACTCCGCCATCGACTCCTTCAACAACACCGGCACCTTCTTGAGCTGGATCCGCTTCCACGAGGCCAACCCGAACGCGCGGGTGCCGCTCCTCTTCAACAGCGTCCAGTTCCAGGGCTCCAACCCGCAGGTCCCCACCCCCGGCTTCTTCTGGAGCGCGCCGGGCCTCGTCGGCCCCGGACCGGACGTCGATGGCCGCTTCAATGTCTCGCTCAACGCCTGCAACGGCTGCCACGCCCGGGACACCAACACCCCCTTCACCCACGTCGACCCGCGCACTCCGATCAACCAGCCGGCGATCCTCTCCGGGTTCCTGACCGGCATCAACCAACTCCCCGATCCGGTCTTCCCCGCCACCAAGCGTGACTTCGACGACCTCGCCCGCCGCGAGCAGGACATCAAGCAGGTCGCCGGCATGACCTGCTTCAACTTCCAGCCCGCCAACATCGCCGCCGTCCGGGCGAGCATCGACGCCACCGGACACCTGCCGGCCGACATCTTCGGCGGCGCGCCGCCGGCGCCGCCCGAGCTCCTGGTCTCGGTCTCGGTGGACGACATGAAGCGCAACCCGGTCCTCCAGGTGCACTAGAGGTCTGATCTGGGCGGGGGGAGAGACGCCTCCGCCCAGATCCTTTGAGTCGCCAGGGGTCAGGAAGCCGCGATGAATTCGAGGGTCGGCGGCAGGCCCTGGTCCAGGCCGCGCGGGGTCCAGCCCAGCTCGGTCCGGGCACGGGCGTCGTCGAAGGCCCATTCACGGGTGAGGCTGCCGAGCTGGGCGGGAGAGAAGGGCGGCCGGCGTCCCGCCAGGCGGTAGAGGGGAGAGGAGAGCCGGGCCCCGGCGATCGCGAGCCCCACCGGCAGGTCGAGGCGCGGCACCGGCGCCCCGCCCAGGGCCGCGATCTTCGCGGCGAGCGAACGGAGGGTGGCGACCTCGCCGGTCAGCAGGTAGTCGCGGCCCACGGGGGCGCGCTCCATCACCCGCAGGATGCCCTCGACCACGTCGTCTAAAAAGATCCAGCTCGTCCGCCGGCTCCCCCCGACGAGGACGGGGTAGCGCCCCTTCCACAGCATGCCGAGGATGGAATTGGCCCCCTCTTTTTTACCCGGCGGGCCGTAGACCAGGCTGGGGTAGACGGTATTGAGCTTCATGCCGCGCTTGGCCCACTCGCGGATGGCACGCTCGCCGGCATGCTTGGTGGCGCTGTAGAGGGAGGGGAAGGGTTCGATCGGTACCTGCTCCTCGGTCGCCGGGGGCCCTCCTTCGGGACTGCCGCCGAAGAAGGCCATCGAGGAGATCGAGAGGAAGCGCCCCACCCCGAGCTTGAAAGCCAGGGAGGCGACGTTGTCGCTCCCGGCGACGTTGGCCGCCTGCATGCGCTCGGGTGGTCCGTTCAAATCGAGGTCGGCGGCGGCGTGGATCACCCAGTCGCTCCCCGACATCCCCTCGCGCATCGAGTAGCGGTCGGCGATGTCGCCCACGAAAGTGGCGACCCCGAGCTCCCGGAGCGGAGCGATCTGGCTCGTGGGCCGCACGAGGGCCCGGACCTCGTGTCCCAGAGCGACCAGCCGCCGGACCAAGGCCTTGCCGATGTAGCCGGTGCCGCCGGTCAAGAAGATGCGCATGGCATGGAGATTGTAATGCCTGTCGGGCTGGAGGCCGCCGATGGACCCGGAGCGGCCTGCTAGAACCTTTTCCCAGGGAGCCGGAACTTACCTGGAGAGGGTGTTGAAACGAGATCGTCGACCTGGCCAGTGGGGAATCGGGCCTCTCGGTTCCCTGTTGTAGTAGGCGTGAACGGGCCGTGGGAGTTGAGCCCGTTCATGGAGCCAATCACTCCGACAATCTCCTTCGACTCCCTCTCCTCCCCCCGCGCCGCCTCCCTCCACGGTGCGGGGCTTTTTATTTCCCGTGGACCCCTCAGCCAGCGGGAAGAAGAGGCTGGGACCTCTGGTTAGTATCCCTCTATGAGCACCGTCGCCACCAGCGCCGCCGCGCCCGCGGCGACCCCCGGGATCAACCCCTGGCTCATCTCCATGGTGGTCATGCTCTCGACCTTCATGGAGGTGCTCGACACCTCGATCGCCAACGTCTCGCTCCCCCACATCGCGGGGAACCTCTCGGCGACCCAGGACGAGAGCACCTGGGTGCTGACCTCGTATCTCGTGGCCAACGCCGTCGTCCTGCCGCTCTCCGGCTGGCTGTCGAACGTCTTCGGCAGGAAGCGTTTCTACATGGCCTGCGTGGTGCTCTTCACCGTCAGCTCGTTCCTCTGCGGCCTGGCCTGGAGCCTGCCGCTCCTGATCGTCTTCCGCGTCCTCCAGGGGTTGGGCGGCGGCGGCCTCCAGCCGAGCTCGCAGGCCATCCTCGCCGACAGCTTCCCGCCCGAGAAGCTGGGGATGGGCTTCGCCATCTATGCCATGGCCGTCGTCTTCGCCCCGG
>JAXDLD010000061.1:0-6363 GCA_034666805.1 Acidobacteriota bacterium | reverse complement strand
GACCAGCATGATGTTCATGATGCCGATGCCGCCGACTAAGAGGGCGATGCTCACCACCCCCCCCACCACGGCGGTGATGCTGCCGAGGATGCGGCCGACGGTCGCCAGGATCTCGTCCTGCACGAGGACGATGAAGTCGTCGGGGTCTCCCTTGGGCGTGTGGTGGCGTTCGCGGAGAAGCCGGATGATGCCGTCCTTGACCTCGTCTACCTTGTCCGCGCTCTCCGCCTGGATGCGGAGCTGGACCTGGTCGCCGGCCCGCCGGCCGAAGAGGGTGAGCGCCGAATCGAAGGGGATGAAGACCAGGTTGTCGAGGTTCTGGCCCAGGGTCTGCCCCTTCTTCTCGCTCACCCCGATGACCGTCGCCGGATATTTCCCGACGTAGATCTCCTTGCCGATGGGGTCGGGCCCGAGGACCAGGCCGTCGACCACCTCCTGGCCGACGACCGCCACCTTGCGCCGGTCGGCGACGTCGATCCCGGAGAAGAAGCGCCCTTCGGAGACGGTGAAGTTGAGGACGTCCGGCCAGTCCTGGTTGACGCCGACGATCCCGTCGGGGGCGTGAGTGCGGTCGCGGTAGTGGACATCCGACTGGCCGATGACCGCCGGGGTGATGAGCCGCACCCCCGGCACCCGCTGGCGGATCGCCTTGCCGTCGTCCCAGGTGAGCCGGATCTGGCGCGCCACGGACTCCGGCTGGCCGTGCTGGAAGTTGGGGAGGACCATCACGTAGGCCGCCCCCACCCCCTGGAGCTCCTTGGTGATCATGAATTGCATCCCCTGGACGAGCGAGACGACGGTGATGACCGCGGCGACCCCGATGATGATCCCCAGGGCTGTCAGCATCGACCGCATGGCGTTGGCGCGGAGAGCCGCGAACGCGATCCTAAAGTTCTCCAGGAAGACCATGGGCGTGTTTCCCCGCTCTCTACTCGTAGTGCAGGGCGTCGATGGGGTCGAGGCGCGAGGCCTTCCCCGCCGGGTAGATGCCGAAGAAGATGCCGACCATGGCCGAGAAACCGAAGGCGAGCCCCACGGCCCAGAGCGGCACGTGGGCGGGCGGCCAGTCGGGGAGCAGCCGGGCGACCCCGGACCCGAGGCCGTAGCCGACGGCGATCCCCAGGCCGCCGCCCAGGAGCGACAGGGTCACCGCCTCGATCAGGAACTGGAGGAGGACGTCCTGGCGCCTCGCCCCCATCGCCTTGCGCACCCCGATCTCGCGGGTCCGCTCGGTCACCGAGACCAGCATGATGTTCATGATGCCGATGCCGCCGACTAAGAGGGCGACGCCGACCACCCCGCCCACCACCGCCGTGACGCTCCCCAGGACCGTGCTCACGGTCTTCAGGATCTCGTCCTCGATCCGCACCTTGAAGTCGTCCGGCTGGTCGGGGCCCAGGTGGTGGCGCTGGCGCAGGAGGTGGGTGATGCCGTCCCGCACCCGCTCGACGTCGTCCGTGCTCCGCGCCTGAAGGCGGAACTGCACGGCGTCGGCGGCGTTGCGGCCGAAGAGGGAGACCGCGGCGTCGAAGGGGACGAAGGCGCGGTCGTCCAGGTTGTTGCCGAGCGACTGGCCCTTCTTCTCCATCACCCCGATGACCGTCGCCGGGTAGCTGCCGAGGTAGACCTCCTTGCCCACCGGATCGGGTTCGAGGCCGAGCTCGTCGACCACCTTCTGGCCGAGGACGATGACGTTCCTCCGGTTGTCCAGGTCGATCCGGGAGAAGAAGCGCCCGCGGTCGACCGCCGAGTTGACCACCTCCTGGTAGTCCTGGTTGACGCCGTAGATGGCGCCGGGGTTGTACTTGCGGTCGCCGTACTTGACCTGCGCCGCCCCGGCGAGGAGGGGGGTGATGAGGCGGATGCCGGCGATCCGCTCGCGGACGGCCTTGCCGTCGTCCCAGGTGAGCTTGACCTGGCGGGCGACCCGCCCCGGGTCGCGCCTTCCGAAGTCCGGCCGCACCTCCATGTAGGTCGCCCCCACTCCCTGGAGCTCCTTGGTGATCATCTGCTGCAGGCCCTGGACGACCGACACCACGGCGATCACCGCGGCGACCCCGATGATAATCCCGAGCGTCGTCAGGATCGAACGCATGGCGTTGGCGCGGAGGGCCGCCGCCGCGATCCGGAAGTTTTCGAGGAAGACCACCGGCGTCTTCGTCCCGCCTCAGGCGTGGGTCGCCGCGGCGCGCAGGGTCGGGTGGTCGGCGACGACCTTGCCGTCCTTGAGCATCACCTGGCGCTCGGCGAAGGCGGCGATGTCGGGCTCGTGGGTGACGAGGATGACCGTGTTGCCGGCCCGGTGGAGCTGGGCGAAGAGCTCCATGATCTCGAGCGAGGTGGTCGAGTCGAGGTTGCCGGTCGGCTCGTCGGCCAGAAGGATCGAGGGGTCGTTGACGAGGGCGCGGGCGACCGCCACCCGCTGGCGCTGACCGCCCGAGAGCTCGTTGGGCTGGTGCGACATGCGCTCGCCCAGGCCCACCCGTTCGAGGGCCCGCTTCGCCCGCTCCCGGCGCTCGGCCCGCGGCACCCCGGCATAGATCAGGGGCAGCTCGACGTTGTGGAGAGCGTCGGTCCGGGCGAGGAGGTTGAAGGTCTGGAAGACGAAGCCGATCTCCTTGTTGCGGATGGCGGCGAGCTGCTGGTCGTCGAGCTCCTCGACCGCGACGCCGTTTAACCGGTAGTGCCCGGAGCTCGGGGTGTCGAGGCAGCCCAGGAGATTCATGAGGGTCGACTTGCCGCTCCCCGAGGAGCCCATGATCGCCACGTACTCGCCGCGCTCGATCGCCAGGTCGACCCCGTTCAAGGCGCGGACCTTCTCCGCCCCCATGTCGTAGACCTTGTGGATGTCGGTCAAGTCGATCAGCGCCATCGGACTGCCTCCTGTCTCCTGCCCTACTGCTTTTCGCTCGCCTTCCGGTCTTCCGCTTCGGTGGTCTTGCTGACCGTGACGAGGTCGCCGTCCTTCAAGTCGCGGAGCGTGCGGTAGGGGCCGGTGACGACGACCTCCCCGGCCTTGAGCCCGGCGGTGACTTCGACGTGGGTCTCGTCCGAGATCGCCGTCTGCACCGGGACCTGGAGGGCCTTGCCTCCCGTGACCCGGAAGACCACCTTGACCTCCTCGGCGTCTGGGTGCTCGGACTCCGTCTTCGTCGTCTTCGCGGGCGTCTCCGGCGTCGTGGGCAGGGGCGGCCGCTCGACCACCGCCTGGATGGGCACGACGAGGGCCCCCGGGTGGGAGGAGGCGCGGATCTCCGAGCGCACCGACATGCCCGGGCGCAGCCGGAGGTCGGCGTCGTCGAGGAGGATCTTGACCTCGAAGAAGGTGACGTCGGGCTGCGCCGGCTTCGAGAAGCCGGAGCTGCCGACCTCGAGGACCTTGCCATGGTACTGCCGGCCGGGGATGGCGTCGACCTTGATCACGGCGCTCTGCCCCACCTTGACGTCGACGATCTCGGTCTCGTCGACGTCGACCTTGGCGAGGATCTCGGAGAGGTCGGCGATGACGCCGATGACCGACCCCGGGTTGTTCATGGTGCCGGAGACGACGACCTCCCCCTGCTCGGCGTTCAACTTGACTACCCGGCCCGAGAGCGGGGCGTAGATGGTGGTCTTGGCGAGGTCGTCCGCCGCCTTGACGAGGTTGGCGCGCGCCTGGGCGACGGCCTCGCGCGCCTCGTCGACCACCAGGCGGGCCGAGGTCTCCTGGAGCTGGGCCGCCTGGAGCTGCTCCAGCGAGATGACGCCCTGGCGGTTGAGGCTCTGGGCCCGCTCGAGCCGGACCCGGGCGTCGGCGAGCTGGGCCTGGGCCTTGGACACCCCGGTCTCGAAGCTCCGCAGCTGCGCCGCCCACTGGTCGCGCTGGGCGATGTAGGCCTGCTGCTCCAGGCGGAGGAACGGCTTGCCGGCCTCGATCCGGTCCCCCTCCTGGACGAAGAGCTTCTCGATCTTCCCCACCACGTGGGCCGAGATGTTGACCTTCTCCTTGGGATCGATGGCGCCGCTCGCCTTGATCACCTGGGCGATGTCGCGCGGCTTGGCCGCCTCGGCGTAGACCTTGGTGCCCTTCTCGCCCTTGCCGGCGCGGATGCTGACGAAGACGATGCCGGCGAGGACCAAAACCCCGACGGCGATCAGGATTCCCTTCTTCAACGCCCACCCCGCGCGTGGCTGGAGATGAAGGCCCCGCCGACCTGGAGCGCTACGCCCACGAACCAGAGGCCCAGGACCACGACCGCCGCCGTCCTCTTGCTGACCTTGGCCACCAGGTGGTAGCCGACGATCGAGAGGACGACCGTCCAGAGGGCGAAGAGGTCGAAGTTCACCAGCAGGACGCGGAGGGCCGGCCCGGCGTTCTCGGGGGCGAGGAAGCCGAGGTTCGAGTGCAGCAGCCCTCCCCCCTGCACCTCCTTCAAGCTGATCTGGCCCCGCGACAGGATGACCGGCACCGAGAGCAGGGCCCCCAGGGCCCGCGGCAGGCTGGCGTGAAGGGAGACCGCCAGGCTCCGCTTGTAATCGAGCTCCCCGCCCAGGAGGTTGAGCAGGAGGTAGATCGCCGGGATGAGGAAGGTCAGCAGGGGGACGACGAGGAGGGCCACGGTCGTAGCGGCGATCTTGCCGAAGCTGGCGGCGCGCTCCTCGCTGCCGGCCGGCATTTGCATGTGCTGCTCCGCGATCTGCTCGCGGATGCCCGCCGCGAAGTCGACCTTCTGGAAGGCGAGGAGGATGGCGCCGCTCCCCAGGACGTAGAGGACGAGGAAGGCGGCAACCCAGGTCGGCCGCTCGGCGATCGAGCGGAAGGTTTTGACCGGCGCCACGAGGGCGCCGAGCAGCCGGCCGAAGCTACTGTTCTCCATGGCTCGCGTTCCCTTTGGGGCTGGGCGGGGCCGGGTTGGCGGGCGGGGCGGGCGGCGGCGGCTGGACGCCGGGCTGGGCCGGGGTGTTGGGCTGCCCCTCCTTGACCACCGCCGGCGCCTGCCGGTTCGGCTCGTAGCTCTCGATGGCCCCGTTGTGGAAGCTGAAGCGGTTGACCGGCGGCTCGTCGTCGGCGACGACGATCCCCTGGGTGTCGAGCAGGCGCCCGGTGGCGCGGTAGTACTCGACGAGCGCCCGCCGGTACTGGACGATGGCGCTCACCTCGCGGCTCCGGGCGAGGGTCAGGTCGCTCTGGATGCGGGTGATCTCGAAGCTCGTCGACATGCCGTTCTCGTACTTCTTGCGCTCCGCGTCCAGGTTCTGGGTCTGGAAGTTGCGCGAGGCCTTGGCGGCGTCGATCTGCTTGGCCGCCGTGTCCACCCCGCGCGCCGCCGTCCGCACCTCGGTGAAGATCTGACTGCGCAGCGAGTCGAGCTGGAGCTTGGCCTTCTCGTAGTCCAGGTCGGCGATGACGCTCTGGGCGCGCGCCGCGCGGTTCTGGATCGGCACCGCCAGGTGCAGGCGCCCGGTCCAGCCGGGGAAGTCGAAGCCGTTGACCTCGCGGGTGCTGGCGCTCAGGTCCGGGCCCACGCCGTTCAGGTTGTAGGCGACCGAGAGGTCGAGCTGCGGCCTCTTCTGGCCGCGGAAGAACTCCGAGTCGATCCGGAAGCGCTCGACCGCGATCTGCTGGGCGCGGACGTCCGGCCGGCGCTCGAAGGCGGTCCGGATGGCATCGGCCAGGTTGATCGCGATGTGCTCGGTCTGGGCGTCGGTGACCGGCCGGATCTCCTTGTCCCAGATCTCGCCGTTCGGCAGGTTGACGAGCTGGCGCAGAGCGTCGGCGGCGTTCGCCAGGTTGGCCTGCGCAGTGATGATGTTCTCCTCGTTGGTCGCGATCTGGGCCTCGCTCTGCACCAGCTCGAGCGGTGCCAAGGTCCCCACCTGGACCTGCACCCGGTTGCGCTCGTGGAGCTCCTTGGCGAGCCCCAGGCTCTCCTGGGCGACGCCGAGCTGGGCGCGCGCCTCGACCAGGTTCCAGTAGGAGTCGATCGCCTGCTGCAGGATGAGCGTCGCCTGGCGCTCGAACTCCTGGCGGCTGACCGCGCTGTTGCTCCGCGCGATCAGGAGCTGGTGCTCGGTCGAGAGGCGGCCGAAGTTGCGCAGGAGGGGCTGGGTGTAGGCGAAGCTCAGGCCCGAGCCGTAGGTCGGGTTGACGAAGTTCAGGTTCGACTCCGACCGGGTGGCGGAGGTGGACACCGAGAGGTCGCCGCCGTAGGGGAGGAGCTGGGAGACGCCGAAGGAGAGGGCCGCCCGCTTGTCGCTGGAGGACTGGAATTGCGAGAAGCTCGGCTGCCGGTTGTTGGACGCCGTCAGGTCGGCGGTCCCCAGGAGGTCGTAGATCCCCAGGGCCTGGTAGACGCCGAGGGCCGCCTGCTGCCGGTTGTAGCG
>JAXDLD010000060.1:0-5086 GCA_034666805.1 Acidobacteriota bacterium | reverse complement strand
TCGCCGACCCGGCGGCGGACCAGGAGCTGCTCGTCCTCTTCAACCTCGCCGTCTTCGAGGTCCTTCGCGGCGCCGAGGTGCAGGGGCGGGGCCGGCAGGCCGCGCGCCGTCTTATGAGCCGCCTCTCGCTCTCCTACGACCAGCTCGGCCGCGCCTTCGGCGTCTCCGGGGAGACGGTGCGGCGCTGGGAGCGGGGGAGCCACCCGATCCCCGACGAGCGCTTGTCCGACCTCGCGCAGGCCGACGGCGCCATGGGGCGGCTCGAGGAGATGTTCCGGCCGGAACGGTTGCCCCAGGTGGTGCGGCGCAAGGCCGGCCTCTTCGGCGGCGAGGCGGCGCTCGACTGGATCCTCCGCGGGCGGATCGGCGAGGCCGCCGACCGCTACGAGACCGCCCTCGCCTACCAGGGATGAGACCGGGATGAAGAGCCTCCACGCCCTGGCTCTCGCCGGGCAGGCGCTCTACCGCGTCGTGCGCACGGGCTGGAGCGATCCCCTGGACGCCACTTTCAGCCAGACGGCCCGGGATCGGCGCTGGAACACCGTCGACTTCCCGGCCCTCTATTGCTGCCTGAGTCTCGACGTGGCGCGCGCCGTCACCCGCGACCTCCTGGGGCTCGCCGGGATCGAGCTCGGCGATCTCCAGCCCGCCTACCGGCCGCGGCTGGTCGAGGTCGGCTGGAGCGGCGAGCTGGTCGACGTGGCGACCGCCCCGGGGGTGGCGGCGGCGGGGTTCCCCGAGAGCTACCCCGAGGGGGTCGAGCGGAGCGCCACCCGCCGCGCCGCCGTCCGCTGGCACCGCCAGGGGCGAGAGGGGGTCGCCTGCCGGAGCGCCTCGCTCCTGCGGCTCGGGTGGACGGAGTGGACCGGGGCTCCCGAGCGCTTCTCGGAGGCCGCCCTCTTCGTCGACAACTGCCGCGTGGTCCCCGTCCGCCTGGGGCACCGTGACGACGGCGGCTGGCTGGCTGCCAAAGCGCAAAATCCGTAAGCGGAGCCGCCGCCTGGACGGCTCCTTCCATCGCCCCTAGCGGACCCGCACCCCGAGCTTCGCGTCCCAGTGGAGCGGCCGAGGGCTCCTGGCGAGGGGGGACTCCGGCACCTCGCCCACCGTCGTCCCGTACTTCCAATCGGGCGGGCAGATGGCGATGAAGCGCGCGTAGCCGCCGGTCCCCCCCTTGAGCTTGGGGAACCCGATGGCGACTAAGGCGCCGGCCTCCGGTACCTGGTCGAGGTTCGCCACCCCCTCGGCCTGGGTGTAGCCGTTCTTCAAGAGCCAGGCCTCGCCTTCGAGGTTCGGGGTGGTGTCGGTGTCGAGCGGCTCGTGGCCATGGAAGAGGATATGGCGCTCCCGGTGGAGGAACTGGAGCGCCGCGAGCTGGACGCCGGGGAAGCGGGTGCGGCTCGCGAGCTCCGGCCTGGGCCACGCCTTCGACCAGTCCGAGCGCACGAAGACGACCGCGCCGGCTGGGATGCGGCCATGCCGCTTCTCCCAGGCCAGGATGTCGGCGACCGAGAGCGCATAGCCAGGGTCGCGGGCCGCCTGGTCGACGATCGAGACGACGGCCAGCGGCCGGACGGCGAAGGTCGGCGGCAGCTCGTCGATCGCCGGGAAGTCCGGGTTCCAGTGGGCGGGGGGATCGAGCTGGGTGCCGAGCTGGTCGGTCGCCAGGTCGTAGTGGGTGGCCTCGAAGCCGTCGTCCTTGTAGGTGTAGGCCTTGCCGGTCTTGGGATTGACCGTCGGCCGGAAGGTCGAGGGCCCGAACCCGGTCCACACCGGGATGCCCGGGGCGATCGTATGGGTCAAGTCGACGTACTTGGCGCCCTTGAGCGACTGTTCGTACACCTGCCAGAGCGGGGGAGCCGCGGGCCGAGTGGCCCGGGGAGCGGCGGCGCCCGCCCCCAGGGCGGCAAGCCAACCTCCGAGGGCGGCAAGCGGGAGCAGCAGCAGCATCGGTCTCTTCATTTGGTCCTCCAGGAGCTCAAGCGCCAAGGATACCGTGACCCGGCAACGGTGTACCGTCGCGAAGCCGGGAGCCATGCTGCAACGTGCAGAGACAGCGCTCTGCATCTCCGTGCAAGGCCGCGAAGTAGCGGGACATCGTGACGTTGTCTCCGTACCCTGGCGCGATGCACCGGTCCTGGCCGCGATGTCAGAGTACATCGGGACAACGCCACGTTGCATCGCGGTTGAGTCTCCGCGGCACGGCATGTCGTCCTCGGATTTGGTGCGAAGTCCCTCGACCGCGCGACGACGAAGCCGGGTAGCGGTGCAAGTTGCACGGAAAGTGAGGCAATACGCACAGCTGGAGCGATCTTCGTTTGCTACGTTAGAACGAACGATGCCAATCTGGGCGCAATGTGGATTGATGGCGGCGCGATGTAAGCCGAGAGAGGCGCGACGTCTATTGATGGCGATGCGAGGGCCACAAGCCTCGTCGTGAAGCCGCCATCTGTTGCCGCGAGGTAGCACGACTTCGCGTCGTTAGCGCGGGAGGTCCTGCTGAGAATAGTGTGCAGGCCGCGAAGTCCGCTTCCCACGAAACGATTTCCCTCGACTTCGAGCTGGGTCACGGGGTAGGCTCGCGAAGTCGATCGCCGTCGGCGCGTACTTCCAGGGTATCGCGGCTACTTCGAGTGGGGGTAGTCCGTGCCAGGGAACCGTGCCGCGATCTTCCGGTATCCCGGGCAACGTAGGGGGGGATTCATGAGCTCGCAGATCTCCATCGCACAGATGTTGGCCGAGTTGGAGTGGCAGATCGCCCATCACCGCCAACAGGAAGGGCATCATGCCCAGCAGGCGGTCTTCCACCACGAGCAGAGGGCCTTTCATGCCGCCGAGCTGCAGACGGCCGAGGAGCGGTTCACGGCTTTCCGGGCCGCCGCCGAGGCCGCGGGCGAGTTGGTGGAGCGCCGCCGCGCCGCTACGGCGCCGCCACCTCCTGGCGACGAGGCGTTCCCCGGAGGCACCCGGGGTCCGGTCAGCCACCTGGTCGCTCGCGTGGCGAAGACCCGGAGGCCGGAGGAGGTCTTCGGCCCCACGGACCTCGCGCGGGAGATCAACCAGCGCTACGGCTCCCAGCTCGACCGGCTCCTCGACGGCCGGACCGTCTCCGTGACCCTCCGCCGTCTCGCCGCCAACGGCCAGCTCCACGTCGTCCGTTGGGGCGCAGCGCACCGGGAGGCGCTCTATACGTGGACCCCACCGGCGGCGCGCAGCCGCTAGGCCCGGCTCCGAGCTCCCTGGGAGCGCCGGCGTCCTCGCCGGCCTACTGGAGGTCTCCGTCCGTTCATGGGAGACTGAGGCCCACCATGCAATGGAGCAAGCTCAAGGCGAGGGTCGAGTCGTTCTTCGCGCCGGCCGTGACCGGCCGGGTCGAGCTGCGGACGACCAACTACCGCCACGTGCACGATGGAGCGGGCCGGGGCTGGATCACGATCGATGGGCGTGAGGTCTACAACTTCTGCACGCAGAAGTACTGGGTCGAGGGGAACGCCCTCTCCGAAGGCATCCGCACCGCCAACCGGGCGACGGACTGGAGCGATCCCGCGCAGGAGGTCGCCTACTACGAGGCGGGCGCGCATACCGACGAGATCCTCGAGAAGCGCGGCATCGTCTGCCAGGGTGGGTTCGAGTCCGCGCTGGCCGACTATCTCACGCTCACCGTCAACGATGCACTCGCTTCAGACCACCTCGTCCACCGCGCGCTCGCGGTGCTCGACGGCCGGCTGGGGAAACGGCGCCTCCGGACCTTCGAGCTTCGGACGGACGAGAACCCACTGGTGAAGCAGCTTCTCGATTTCCGCTGCCAAGTGGAAGGGCTGCTAAACCCAATGAAGGAGTAACTCGTGCCGAATATGTGGATGGTCCGCGCCGGTCGAGGCAGTGAGAACGTCGAGGAGTTCGTCAAGCACGGCATCGTCGCCTTCGGGGACAAGCTGCTGGGACCACTTCCGCCGTCGATCAAGAAGGACGAGTTGCTAGAGCTCTATGCTGAGAAGTACCAAGAGGACAAAGAGGGAAGTCGCGCGAGTTGGGCGAGCCAGCTCATGCGCTTCCTCAACGAGGTGAAGATCGGCGACACGGCGGTCACCTTCGACCGCGATCGACGGTTCTACCTCCTCGGTACGATCAGCTCCGACTACGAATGGCAGCCTCGGCTCATCGAGGACAAGCCGCACGTCCGCCGTGTGAAGTGGCTGTACCAGGTCTCCCGCGACCTCCTTACCGTCACCACCCGCAACACCCTCGGCGCGATCCTGACCGTTTTCAAGCTTGGCGTCGACGTGGCGAAGGACCTCCAGTCGCATCAGGTGCTCATCGGGACGATGATCCCCGAGGTTCTGCCCCAGCCGCAGGAGTTAGTGGCCGAGGAGGAGGACGCCGAGGCCCAGGTCCGCGACGAGACGATTGAGAAGGCCGATGAGTTCATTGAGGACGCCATCAACAAGCTCGATTGGAAACAGATGCAGGATCTCGTGGCGGGCATCCTGCGCGCGATGGGCTATCGCACGACTGTTTCGCTGCCCGGCGCCGATAGAGGCGTGGACATCTTCGCCTCGCCCGACGGTCTCGGCCTGCAGGAACCACGCATCTTCGTCGAGGTCAAGCACCGCATCCAAAGCACGATGGGGGCGGAGAAGGTCCGCGCGTTTCTTGGCGGGAGGAAGCCGGGAGACAAATGCCTATACGTGAGCACAGGCTCGTTCACCAAGGAGGCACGCTACGAGGCCGAACGAGCGAGCGTTCCGACAAGGCTGCTCGATCTGCGGGACCTCCGTAGGCTGCTGGTGGAGAATTACGAGAAGCTCGACGCCGAGACGCGCGCTCTGGTGCCGTTCAAGCGTCTCTACTGGCCGTTGTCGAAGGTGTAGAGGCAACCTCTGCCCATGCTCCTCCTCGAGCGCCACGGCAACCGAGAGGAAGCCCTTCTCCTAGACTCGGAGTTCGCGGCTCAACCCTTCCACTGAGGTTCGGTGGAGCAGTAGATTTGCATGCTCCTCCTAGAGGCACTACAGCAACCGAGAGGAATGATTCCCCCCCCAATCCTCTAAGAGAAGGTTGGGAGGGGAGCAAACCTCAGCCAGAG
>JAXDLD010000059.1:0-7366 GCA_034666805.1 Acidobacteriota bacterium | reverse complement strand
GGGGGAGAATTAATTTCGAGAGGCTCGGAAATTAATTTCAGAGAGTTTTTTTGAATTTAGAGGAATTTGCGGGGCTTGGGAGCCTCTGGGAGGCCGTCTAGCGTCGTTTCTCTACGCCGCCCCGGCGAAGAGATCGCTCCGCCACGCCTCTCCCGCGGCCTCGTCGCGCGAGGAGGTAAGGAAGCGCACCCAGGCCTGCTGCTCGTGCCAGACGGGCACGAGCTCCCAGACGCAGAGCGTCGGCTTGTGGGCGCCGTCCCGCGGGAAGAGCTGGAAGTCGGCCATGGCGTCGCCGTCCTTGTAGAAGACGGTCTGCCAGAGCTCGTTCGAGTTGCGCCAGGTGCAGACGATGAGGAAGTAGAAGTCGTTCCCGCAGCGATGGAGCACCACGAAGCCCAGCCCCTTGGCCTCGAGCGGGGTCGCGGCGAGCCGGGCGCGGGCGAGTTGCGTCACCTCGGCAGGCACCGGCCGGTCATCGGCGTGGAGCCCGTACCACTTGAGCACCGTTCCCGGCAGCTCGAGCGGCTCGCCCGGGGTGACGCGCTTGGGGTGGTGGCGGTACTCCGGGTCGACCCCGGAGTCCGCTTGGAGGATCTGGGTGAGAGGGGTGGTCGCTAGAGTCATGGGCCGATTGTACGCGAGGTCCCCCCGCCCTTCCCCTCCGCCTCCCGCCCCCGCCGCGCCTCCGCCTCCGCCTCGGCGCGCCTTCCCTGGCGGGTGAGCACGTCCGCCAGTACATAGTGACCGAGCGGGGCGAAGCCGGAGCCGCGGTCGAGATCCAGGCCTTTGCGGGCCTCGGCGGCGGCGCGATCCAAGTCGCCGGCTTCTAAGAGGGCCTGGGCGAAGAAGAGGTGGCCCACCCCGAACTCGGGGTTCTCCTGGGCCGTTCTCCCGAGAGCCTCGACCGCCCCGGCGCGGTCGCCCGTGCGTCCCAAGAGACGCCCGAGGTTGAACCAGGCCTTGAAGGAGGTCGGGTTGTCCGCCACCTCGGCGCGGTAGGCGTCGATCGCTCCGGGCAGGTTCCCCTCCGTCTCCAGCACGAGGGCCAGGTTGTAGCGGGCATAGCGCGCCTTGGGGTCGATGGCGAGCGCCTTCGCGATCTCCCGCCTCGCCCCGGCGAAGTCCTTCTTGCGGTAGGCGAGGACGGCCAAGCCCACCTCGGCGCGGGCGGTCTTGGGCTCGATCGCCAGCACCTTCTTGAAGTAGCGATCCGCGTCGGCGTTCCTCCCGGCGTCGAGGAGCACCTGGGCGAGACGGTAGGTGATCTGGGGGTTGTCCTTGTCGCGCTGGAGATAGGTCTGGTAGCCCAAGACGGCGTCGTCGATCCGGTTCCTCGCCACCAGGGTGTCGGCGAGACCGATCATGGCGTAGTCGTGGTCGGGGCGCTTGGCGAGGGTCTTCTTGTAGAGGTCGGCCGCCCGCTCCCAGTCGCGCTTCTGGGAGTAGGCGTTGCCGAGCATGAACCAGGCGTCGATCACCTCGGGGTCTTCCTTCAAGATGGCGTTCAAGGTCGCGATCGACTCGTCGTGCTTGCCCTCGACCGTCTCCTGCCGGGCGCGGTCCATCAAGTCGTAGACGTGGATCCGGTCCTTGGGGTCGGGCAGGTCGCGCCACGACTTGCCCTCGGTTTTCGCCATCGTCCCCACGTAGCCCAGGGCCGAGAGCTTGCGGAGCGTCTCCTCGTCCTCCTCGATCGGGGTCGGCGCCGCCTGGGCCGCGCCGGTCCGCTGCTCGATCTCCCCCAGGCTCTTGCGCAGGAGGGCGACCGTGCGGCGCTCGGTGGCGGCGAGGTTGTGGAGCTCCCCGGGGTCGGTCGCCAGGTCGTAGAGCTCGGCCCGCGGCGCCTCGATGAAGTGGTAGCGCTCCGTCCGCACGGCGCGGAGCTCGCTCCAGCCGTAGTGGAAACGGGCATAGAACGCCTCGCTGTAGCCCGGCGGCAGGACGGGTGACGCGGAGGGCGTGGCCGCCGCCTTGCCGGTGATCAGGGGGACGAGGCTCCGTCCCTGGACCGGCGGACCGTCCGTCACCCCCAGGAGCTCCAGGAGGGTCGGCATGAGGTCGACATGGCGGGCGACCGGGCGCACCCGCTTGCCGGTCAGGCCCGGGTAGGGGCCGGCGAGGAGAAAGGGTACCCGGGTCGTCGGCTCGTAGACGAAGAAGCCGTGGCCGGTCTCGCCGTGCTCGCCCAGGCTCTCCCCGTGGTCGCCGATGACCGCGATGACCGTCCGCTCGCGCACCCCCAGGCTGTCGAGCCCGGCCAGGAGCTGACCCACGAGCGAATCGGTCCAGGCGATCTCGCCGTTGTAGGGGTGCTCGGCGTAGCGGCTGGCGAAGGGCTCGGGCGGCGCGTAGGGGGCGTGCGGGTCGTAGAGGTGGACCCAGGCGAAGAACGGCCGGTCGCGCACCGCGGGCGAGCCGATCCACTCCAGGGCCTTGCCCACCACTTCGTTGCCCGGGCGCTGGATGTCGCCCATGCTCACGGTCTTCCACTTCGAGAGGTCGAAGTCGTCGAAGTAGCGGTCGAAGCCCTGGGCGATCCCCCAGCGGTGGTCCAGGACGTAGGCGGCGATGAACCCGCCGGTCGCCCAGCCGTGCGACTTGAGGACCTCGGCCAGGGTCACCCGCTCGGGGGCGAGCTTGAAGCCGCCGTTGTCGCGCACCCCGTGCGCGGCCGGGAAGAGGCCGGTCATCAGCGAGCAGTGCGCCGGGAGGGTGAGCGGGGTGGGGGAGATGGCGTTCTCGAACCGCACCCCATGGGCGGCCAGGCGGTCGAGGTTGGGGGTCGAGACGTCGCGCGAGCCGTAGCAGCCGATGCGGTCGGCGCGGGTGGTGTCCAGGGTGACGACGACGAGGTTCAGGCGGCCGGGGGTCAGGCCGCCGGGGAGCGGACCGAGGCCGCCGTGGCCCGAGAGGCTCCGCCAGACGAAGAGCCCGCCGGCGGCGAGCGCCAGGGCGAGGAGGGCGAGGGCGGCGGGCCGGCGCCAGCCCGCGGCGAGTGATGCTGGCCCCGCTGGCGATGCCGGCCGTGCTGGCGACGCCGGGGGAGCCGCCGTCCTCCTGCCGGGTTTCTTGCGGTTCCGGGCCACGGGTTAGATCCTAACCCGGCCGCGGTGCACGGCGCCGTTTACACCGGTGACATGCGGATGTTACTGTTGACGCGATTTACCAGGACCAAAGGGAGGAACCCATGGGTCAGCGTTGGCAGAAGTTGCTCGGGATCGGGTTGCTGCTCATCCTCGTGACAGGCACCGCCTGGGCACAGAGCAAGACCACAGGCGCATTGACGGGCAGGGTGACCGATGAATCCGGAGCTCCGCTCCCCGGCGTCTCGGTCGAGATTCGCGGTTCGACACTGATCGGGGGCGCCCGCACCCTGGTCACCGACAAGGCCGGCCGCTTCCGGATGCCCGAGGTCCCCCCGGGCTCCTACGACGTCACCGTCACCCTCCAGGGCTTCCAGACCGTGAAGCGGGCGGGCTTGGAGGTCACCCTGGGCAATACGGTCGAAGTGCCCTTGACCCTCAAGACCGAGACGGTCTCAGAGACGGTCGAGGTCATCGGCGAGGCGCCGACGATCGACGTCACGAGCGCCGGGACCTCGACCAACATCTCGAACGAGATCCTGCAGAACCTGCCCACGGCGCGCTTCCAGCCCTCCGCCCTGGACCTCGCTCCGGGCATCAACCAGAGCTCGGCCTACGGCGGCGGAGACGGCTCGGGCAACTCCTACCAGATCGACGGCGTCGACGTCTCCGACCCGCAGTCGGGCACGCCCTGGGCCTTCGTCAACTACAACATCATCAAGGAGGTCCAGCTCGTGGGGCTGGGCGCTCCGGCGGAGTACGGCCAATTCACCGGCGTCGTCTTCAACAGCGTCACCCATTCCGGCGGCAATACGTTGAAGGGGCTCGGCGAGACCCTCTACACCAACAAGTCGCTGACCTCGAACAACGTTGACAAGAACGACCCGAGGCTCGCCAACTTCACCGCCCCGACGATCAAGAAGTCGACCGATTCGACTCTCCAGGTCGGCGGGCCGATCGCCAAGGACAAGCTCTGGTTCTTCCTTTCCGGCCAGTACATCAACATGGTCTCGAGCAACGGCGGGCCGGACCGCACGGAGAAGGACCCCAGAATCTTCGGCAAGCTCACCTGGCAGGCCACCCAGAGCAGCAGCGTCGACGGCTGGGTCGAGTGGGACAAGTACGACATCGTCGGCCGCGGCGGCAACGCGACGACGCCGCTCGAGGCGACGGTCAAGGAGAACGCGCCGGAGCTCGCCTGGAACCTCTCGGACCGCACGGTGCTCTCCGAGAACACGATCTTCACCTTGACCGAGGCCGGGTTCAACGGCTTCTACTACCTGGACCCGCAGAACGGCTTCAACATCCCCGGCCACCTCGACGCCGACACCGGCCTCTCCTCGCAGAACTCGATCTCCTTCTTCAAAGCGAACCGGACCCGGAACCAGTTGAACGGCTCCCTCTCCCATTACGCCTCGAACTTCATCAAGGGCGACCACGACTTCAAGTTCGGCATGGAGGTCGAGCGCTCGACGGTCCAGAACCGCTACGGCTATACGACCGGCGTCTGGTTCTATGACCACCCGAGCTACGGCTACTCGACGGGCTACTACGGCAACGGCTACAACGTCCACGCCCGGAGCACGCGCCTGTCGACCTACGCCCAGGACACCTGGCGGGTGGGCTCGCGCCTGACCATCAACCCGGGCCTGCGGCTCGACCTCGACCGCGGCGCCGTCAAGAGCGGCGAGGTCTACAAGAGCAACGTCATCGCCCCCCGCCTGGGCTTTGCCTGGGACTTAGCCGGCAACGGCAAGACCCTCGTCAAGGTGCACGCTGGCCGCTACTACGAGGCCATCGCCGCCCAGTTCTACTACTGGGTCGATCCCGGTGCTTTTGAGAGCGGTTTCATCCAGAACGTCTTCCCGGACGGCCACAAGGAGTTCGTGGCCGACCTCTCCGGGGGGCATTACGCGATCGATCCCAACGTGAGACAGCCCTACCTCGATCAGGTCATGTTCGGGGTCGACCGCGAGCTGGTGCCCGGCCTCACGTTCACCGGCACCTTGGTCTACCGCGAGAACAAGGACTTCGTCGAGACGGTCTCCCGCGACGGACAGTTCGTGCCGGTGACGGGCGAGGTCGGCATGTTCGACCCCAAGACCCGGACCTACGTCAGCACCGGCCAGCGGGTGACGCTCTTCGACTACCTGAACCCGGGGACGGACACCCGGATCGTCACCAACCCGCACGGCTTGAAGCGCACCTACAAGGGGGCGATCTTCTCGCTTACCCGGCGGTTCCGGGACAATTGGCAGTTCGTCGGTTCCTACGTCTACTCGAAGACCCAGGGCAACTTCGACAACCACTTCACGTCGTTGGGCGGCGATCCCGGCGGGCCGAGCAGCTTCCTCGACACGCCCAACTCGCTGGTCAACGCCAATGGCAGGCTGACCCACGACCAGACCCACCAGGTGAAGCTCCAGGGGACCTACATCATCCCCAAGATCCACCTGTCGCTCTCGGGCAGCTACACCTACTACACCGGTGACACCTGGACGCCCTCGACCACCTGCCTGCTGGAGAGCGACGGCAGCTGCCACCAGTTCCCGCAGGGCACGGTGCGCTACTTCGCCGAGCCGCGCGGCAGCCGGCGGCTGCCGGCCTGGAACGAGGTCGACCTGCGGGCGGAGTACCTGCTCCCCTTCTCCAGCGATCGCGCCCGCCTCTTCCTGGACGTCTTCAACGCGACCAACCAGGGCGTGGCCACGGCGGTCTCCACCCGCGAGGGGAGCTCGAGCTTCGGCAACCCCTCGACCTACTCCTCGCCCCGCAACGACCGCCTCGGCGTGCGCTACATATTCTAAGGCGGCCGCGCACCGCTGACTCGATCGAGGGCCGCCAGGCGACTGGCGGCCCTCGCTGTTTGGCGGTTACCGCGCTGGGCCTTTTAGCCCGCGGCTTTGAGGTGGGCGCCGTACCAGCCGAGGAGACGCTCCAGCCGGTCGATCAGGTGCGAGGGGCGGGTCATCGTGTGGGTCTCGCCCGGGTAGATCACGAGCTGGGTCTTCTGGCCGAGGAGGCGCAGCCGCTGGTAGAGCTGCATGGCCTGGGGGAGAGGGCAGTTGCCGTCGTCGGCGTCGGCGATCAAGTAGAGCGGGGTCTTGATCCGCGACACGTAGGTGCCGGGGGAGAGCTTGCGGTAGAGGTCGGCCTTCTCGAGCGGGTTCCCCAGCTCGGTCAGGTACTGGGTCGCCCACTGGTCCTCGCCGAAGGCCGAGAGGTAGTCGATCTCGAAGCGCTCCGGCACCCCCACCTTGAAGCGGTCGGTGTGGCCGACGGTCCACAGGGTCATGATCCCGCCGTAGGACCAGCCGCCGATCCCCAGCCGCTCCGGGTCGACCCAGGGGAGGCGCAGGGCGGCGTCGACCGCGGCCATGATGTCGTCGTACTCGCGGCGATGCCAGTCGGCGCGGATGGCGCGGCAGAAGGCCTCGCCGTAGGAGGTCGAGCCGCGGTAGTTGACCCGCAGCACGGCGTAGCCGGCGGCGGGGAGGACCTGGTTTTCGAGGCCGGTGTCGAAGTAGTCGCCGTCGTAGGCCTGCGGTCCGCCGTGGAGGTAGACGACGAGCGGATAGCGCTTCCCCGGCGTGGTGTGGAGCGGCGGGTAGAGCCAGGACTCGATCTCGTCCCCCTCCTTGCTCCTGGCGGTGACCTTCTGCGGCCGGACGAGGTCGAGGCTGGCCTCGAGGTCGTCGTGCAGGTGGCCGATGCGCTTCGTCCACCTGCCATCGGCTCCGGCGGCGTAAAGCTCGGGGAGGTGGCTGGGGTCGGAGCGGACGTAGACGAAGCGGTCGCCCGTGGGCGAGAGGCGGGCGAAGTCGACGTTCCAGGGGCCGCCGAGGATCTCGCGCGGCCTGCCGCGACCGTCGGCCGGCACGGCGGCCAGGTAGTCGGCGCCGCGCCGCGCGAAGGTGGTGTAGAGGGTCCGGTCGTCCGCCGACCAGGAGAGGTGGGGGTCGGTGTCGTCCATCACCGAGTCGGCCGCCACCCAGGTGTCCAGGTCGGCGGAGAGGTTCAAGGGCTCCCCGCCGCGGGCCGGGACGACCATGAGGTGGCTCCGCTGGTAGACGTCGTTGGCGTGCAGGTGGCCGACGAAGGCCACCCGGTCGCCCCGGTGCGACCAGGTGGGGGAGCTGTCCGGCCCGGGGGTCTCGGCCAGCCGGCGGAGGCCGCTGCCGTCGGGGTGGACTAAGAAGACGTCGGTGTCGTCGTTGGCGTCCGGGTCGGGGGTGCGGTTGGAGACGAAGGCGATCCAGCGGCCGTCCGGCGACCAGCGCGGC
>JAXDLD010000058.1:0-5433 GCA_034666805.1 Acidobacteriota bacterium | reverse complement strand
CGCTGGTTGGCCTGCTGGCGCTCGGCGCGCTGCTGCTGGCGAGCCGCGACCTGCTGCTGGCGACCCTGAGCCTGCTGGTTCCGCTGGTTGGCCTGCTGGCGCTCGGCACGCTGCTGCTGGCGAGCCGCGATCTGCTGCTGGCGACCCTGAGCCTGCTGGTTCTGCTGATTGGCCTGCTGGCGCTCGGCACGCTGCTGCTGGCGAGCCGCGATCTGCTGCTGGCGGCCCTGAGCCTGCTGGTTGCCCGGGACGTTCGGCTGCCGGGCTTCCAGTGCCTGCCGCTGCTGCCGGGCGGCATGGTTGGCCCGGACGGCCACCGCGGCGGCGGCCGCGGTCATCACGGCGCGCCGGGCGATCGGCCGGGCGGGAGGCGGAGCCACCACCGCGGCGCGTTGCACCTGCGGCCGGAAGAGGGCGACCCGGTTACCGAGGACCCGTTCCCCCTGGTGCCGCTGGGCCGGTGCCAGGTCGGCGATCTGGAAGCGCTGCACGTTGCGGCCGACCACCCGCTGAATGCGCTCGACCGGCACGCCCTGGTTGATGAAGCGGTCGTTCTCGAACCGGTAGTTGGTGTAGTTGCGGGTCTGCCGCCAGATCGCCGGGGCCTGCACCTCGGAGACCACGTAGCTGTCGAGGCGCGGGGCGAGGAACTGGCGCTCCGGCACGAAGACGTAGTCCTCGGGCTGCAGGCTGGAGGAGAAGTCGGCATTGCCGTAATCGACGCCGTAGTTGCCGCGGAACTCGGCCGAGGGCGGCAGGGGAGCCCAGCCGACGTAGTCGTTCCCCTCCTGCCAGGAGACCCACGCCGGACCCCACTCCTGACCCGGAATCCACTCCCAACCGTAATCGGGGTCGTCGTACCAGCGGCCGTAGTGGTAGGTCGCCCAGCCGTAGGGCTCGTCCGAGACCCAGGTCCAACCGTAGTCGGTCAGAGTCCAGTGCCCATACTGGTAGGGGCGCCAGTGGCGATGGCTCGTGTGGCGCGGGACCCAGCACCAGCCGTGGTGCGGGCGATCGACCCAGTTCCCATAGGGGGCGAGGTCGTCGTAGAAGAAGCCGACGTCCACCGCGGCGCGGCCCGAGTGGCCGATGTGGATGCCCGCCGTGATCGTCGTCGAAGCGGAAGCCGCCCCGGCGACGGCGCCGAGGAACAGAGCGAGGACTGCGATCCGTGTCGTTTTCATAGGTCACCTCGTTACGGTTTGCGGTGCCGGCAGGGTTGGAAAGCTCTGGAAATCGCGATGGGCACCGCGGCGACTGCTCTCATACCCCTATAGGGCAAGATCCGTGCCCAGGCACTACCGGGGGGACGGACGGCCGATAGACCGATCGGGAGGACGGGCCCGCATCCGGGAGCGGACGGAGCGCGCAAAAGCGGAGAGCCCGGCGAAATTCGCCGGGCTCTCGCTCACGCCAGGTCGTAGGAGGGACGGCTACCGCCCCGGATCTTGCGGGGGCTTGTGCCGATCCTTGGGGTTGCCTTGCGGCCGACCCTGAGGTTTGCCCTGAGGCTGACCCTGTGGCCTACCCTGGCCCGCCTGGCCGTGCGGCCGGTCGTTCGGAGCCGCCTGCTGCTGAGGCGGCCGCTGCTGACGGGGTGGACGCTGCTGGTGCTGGGGTTGCTGCTGAGGCTGGGGCTGCTGCTTCTGGGCAGCCTGCGGTCGTTGGCGCCGGGAGGCCTGCGGCTGCGGCTGCTCCGCCGCGGGGGCGGGGGCGTTTTGCTGTGGGCGCCTCGGCTGGCGTGCCTGGGCCTGTCCAGGGATGTTCTGAGGTGCCGCAGGACGGTCGGCCTGACGGTTCTGGCGCGCGACCCCACGCTGGCGGATGTCCGTCGGCGCCGGCTGGTTGGGGCGGGCCGCCTGGTTATCGCCGGGGTTCCTTACCGAGCGCCGGGCGGCCGAACGCTCGGGCGGCGGCGCCACGTTGGCCTTCTCCACCCGCGGCCGGAACAGGGAGACCCGGTTCGCCTGGACCTGCCCCCCATGGTGCCGCTGGTCGGCCCCGAGGTCGCCGATCTGGTAGCGCGGCACCGGGCGGCCGATCACCTGCTGCACCCGTTCGACCGCGAGGCCCTGGTTGATGATCCGGTTGTTGACCACCCGGTAGTTGGTGACGTTCCTGGTCTGCCGGAAGATGTTTCTCTCCCCTCCCCGCTGGACGTAGTAGCCGTCGAGCCGCGGCGCCAGGAACTGGCGCTCGGGTACGAAGAGATAGGCCTCGGGCGCGATGGCGGTCGAGAAGTCGACCCCGCCGAAGCCGCCGCCGCTCCATCGGGCCGACGGCGGCAGGGGCGCCCAGCCGACGTAGTCGCCCCCCTCCTGCCAGGAGACCCAGGCGGGAGCCCACTCGTTGCCCGGGACCCACTCCCAGCCGTACTCGGGGTCCTGGTACCAGCGCCCGTAGTGATAGGTCGCCCAGCCGTAGGGTTCGTCCGAGATCCAGGTCCAGCCTTCGTCGGTCTCGACCCAGTGCCCCTCCTGGTAGGGACGCCAGGAGGACGACGCCTGGCTCGGCGTCCAGACCCAGCCGTAGCTCGGGCGCTGGACCCAGCTCCCATAGGCGGCGAGGTCGTCGTAGAAGAAGCCGAGATCCACCGCGGAGCCGCCGGACGGGCCGATGCGGACCCCCGCCGAGACCGAAACCGCGGCGGAGCCCATCCCGGCGAAGGTGCCGAGGAGGAGCAGGGCGAGGAGAACGATGCGGGTAATTTTCATGATGCGTCACCTCGTGACGGTGCGGTGGCTCCAAGAGAGGAGGAATCCTCGGATCGGGTATCACCACGGAACGTGAATAAGGTGTAGCAAGAAGTGAGCCCGGTGCGCCATGGAGCCGCCCGCGCCCCGCCTCCTGATATAGTCCCGCGTCCAGAATGAAAGTTCTCGTCACCGGTGGTACCGGCTTCCTCGGCCGGCGGGTCGTCGCCGAATTGATCTCGCACCCGGAGGTCTCCCAGGTGCGGCTCCTCGTCCGCGGCGGCGCCTCGCGCGAGCGCTTCCCCAAGACGGTCGAGTTCGCCCCGGGGGACGTCACCGATCGCTTGAGCCTCGTCCGCGCCTGCCAGGGGTGCGACGCGATCCTCCATGCCGCCGCCCTGGTCAAGATCCTGGCGCCCACCCGCGACTTCGACCGCATCAACGTCCTCGGCATCCAGAACGCCCTCGCGGCGGCGGAGTCGGCCGGCCTCGCGCGCTTCCTCTACGTCTCGAGCTTCATGGCCTTGGGGCCGACCGAGGGGGGGCCGGGCGGGGTGCTCGACGAGTCGGCCGAGCCGCGCGACCGGGTCTGGATCAACGACTACGAGCGCACCAAGACCCTCGCCGACCGGATCGCCCGCCAGGCCATCGCCGAAGGGGCGCCGCTCTCGGTCGTCTACCCGGGGGTGATCTACGGCCCGGGCGAGCTGACCGAGGGGAACATCGTCGTCCGCCACCTCCTGGACCTCGCCCACCGCCGCCTGCCCGCCCTCCTCGGCAAGCCGGAGCGGCGCTGGAACTACGTCCACGTCGAGGACGTGGCCCGCGGCGTCGTCGCCGCCCTCCTGGGCAAGCCAGGGCGCTACGTGCTGGGCGGGGAGAACGTCCTCCAATCCGACTTCTACCGCACCTTCGAGGAACTGTCCGGGGTTCCGGTCCCCAAGCACCGCATGCCCGATGCCCTCGCCAAGCTGGCCGGCGCGGCGGACAAGGCGCAAGCGCGTCTGCGGGGGAAGACGCCGCAGCTCACCCCCGATCTGGTCGAGGTCTACCGCCACGACTGGGCCTACAGCTCGGAGCGGGCGCGGACCGAGCTCGGCTACCGCTCCCGGCCCTTCCGGAAGGGGCTCGAGGGGACCCTCGCCTGGCTCCGGCAGTCGGGCCAGTGGCCGCAAAGCAAGGCCAAGAGCGGCGGCCGGCGATGAACCGTATCCCGCCCAGCGAGGTGCTGCGGAAGGGTGTCCACATCGGGGCCGGCTTCCTCGCCCTCGCTCTCCGCCCCCTGGGCCCCGCGCTTGCCGCCGGCCTCGCCTCAGGCGCCCTGGTCTTCAACCTCCTCCTCCTGCCGCGCCTGGGGGGCCGCAAGCTGTGGCGGGACCACGAGCACAAGTCCGGTTCTTCCCTGGGGATCGTCCTCTACCCCCTGACCGTGCTCCTCCTCGTCCTCCTCTTCTGGAAACACCAGGAGATCGCCGCCGCCGGCTGGGGCATCCTCGCCTTCGGCGACGGCATGGCGGCGGTCGTCGGCATTACCCTCGGACGCGCCAAGCTCCCCTGGAACCCGGGGAAGAGCTGGGCCGGGACGCTCGCCTACGTCCTCTTCGGCACCCTGGCCGCCACCGGCCTTCTCCTGTGGACGGCGCCGGGCCGCTACGAGACCGGCTTCGCCCTCGCCATCTGCTTCGCCGCCACTCTCTTGGCCGCTTTAGCCGAGTCGCTCCCCCAGGGGCTCGACGACAACCTCGGTGTGCCGCTCCTTTCGAGCGCCTTCCTCTTCGGCCTTGCCTTCACCCGCGGCCACTGGGGGGTCCTCTGGGATGAGGGGCTCGGGCGCCGGCTGCTCCTCGGCCTCGCGGTCAACGCCGTCCTCGCCGGGATCGCCTGGGCGGTGCGCACGGTCGACCTCTCGGGGGTGATCGGCGGGATCTTCGTGGGGACGGTGATCTACGGCTTCCTCGACTGGAAGGGGTTCCTCCTCATGCTCGCCTTCTTCGTCCTCGGGAGCGCGGCGACCCAGCTCGGCTACCGCCGGAAGGCCGCCCAGAAGCTCGCCCAGGAGAAGGGGGGGAGGCGGGGCGCCCGGCACGCCTTCGCCAACTGCGGGGTGGCCGCCGCCTGCGCCCTCTTCGCCGCCGCCACCCCCTTCCTCGCCCTCTCGCTCTTCGCCTTCGCCGGCGCCTTCGCCACCGCCGCGGCCGACACCGCCTCCTCCGAGATCGGCCAGCTCCTCGGCCGCCGCACCTTCCTCATTACCAACTTCAAACCGGTGCCGAAGGGGACGGAGGGCGCCGTCTCGCTCGAGGGGACCCTCGCCGGGATCGTGGCCTCTCTCCTCATCGCGGCTCTCGGGGCCGGGGTCGGGTTCTACGACTGGATCGGGGTCGTCCCCGTCGTCGTCGCGGCCTTCATCGGCACCACCTTCGAGAGCATCGTGGGGGCGATGCTAGAGAAGCGGAAGCTGCTCGACAACGAGGCCCTCAACTTCTTGAATACCCTCGTCGGCGCGGTCGCCGCGGCCGTCCTCGGCGCCGTCACCCTCCTCTTCTTCTAGAGATCCGTCCGCATGGCGCCGAAGCCCTCGAAGCTCTCCCTCTACGGCAAGCTGGTCCGGCCGTTCACCCTGTTGCCGCCGCTCCTCGGCATCATCTCCGGCGCCATCTGCGCCTTCGGCTCGGTGCACAACCCCGACCCGCGGCGGGCGGTGACCCTCGCGGTCGTTTTGACGATCGTCCTGGGCTCG
>JAXDLD010000057.1:0-10306 GCA_034666805.1 Acidobacteriota bacterium | reverse complement strand
GGCCGGTCTCGAGCACGATCCGGTTCAGGAGCAGGTAGAAGCCGTCGGCGTCGCGGGTGCTGACGAGGAGCCCCTTGCGGTCGGCGGCGATCTTGACCTCGACCACGTGGTCCGCCTCGAAGGCCCGGGCCGCGAGGAGCGAGGGGCGGTCGCAGCGCACGGCGATCTGCATCGGGTGCTCTTCCATCTCTTCCCGCACTCCCTGGATCTTCCCCTCGGCCACGACGTAGCCGCCGTTCAAGAGGATCACCTGGTCCGAGATGCGGTCGACCTCGTGCAGGATGTGGGAGGAGACGAGGACGTGGAGCCCGGCCTCCGCCAGCTCGCGGAAGAGCGAGATGACGTCGGCCCGCGCCATGGGGTCGAGGCCGTTCAACGGCTCGTCCAGGATGAGCACCGTGGGCTCGTGGGCCATGGCCTGGGCGAGCTTGATCCGCTGCCGCATCCCCTTGCTGTAGCCGGCGACCTTGCGCGGGGCGGCCTCGGTCAGGCCCACCCGCGCGATCGCCTTCGCCGCCAGCGCCTCGGCTTCGGCGTGGGTCCGGCCGTGGACCCGCAGGTAGGAATAGACGAACTGCCAGCCCGAGAGGCCGCGGGGGAAGGCGTCGTACTGGGTCGAGTAGCCGAGGAGCCGGAAGAGCTCCTCCGGCCGGTCGGGGGGGACACCCAGGACCCGGATCTCTCCCTCGGTGGGGGTCAGGAGCCCCACCATCAGGTTCATCAAGGTCGTCTTGCCCGAGCCGTTGGGGCCCACGAGGCTGGTGATCCCCGGGGGGATCGTCAAGTGGACCCGGTTGACCCCCAGCACCTCGCCGTAGAACTTCGAGACGCTGTCGAAGGTGATGGTCCGCTCAAGGGCGGCCGCGCGCTCCGGAGCGGGTGGAGCGGGCGAAGCAGAGATTGCGCTGGCGACCGAGGCGCTCATCGCACCACCTCGTAGGCGCGCACCTTGCGCCGCAGCATGGAGAGGAAGAGGAGGCAGGCGGCGCCCAAGGCCAGCCAGGCGGCCCAGGGCGGGATGATCCCGGGCTCGCGGCCGGTGAAGAGGTTCTGGCGCACGATGTCGTTCAATTCCCCGATGCTCACCAGGCTCCCCCAGCGGGTGTCGAGGACGCGGTTGATGACGAGCGCGAAGCCGCCGAGGACGAAGAAGACGGCGAGGAGGGCGACCCGGGCGACCGGCTTCCACTTCACCCAGGCCGAGATGGCGAGGGTGAGGAGCGAGAGCACGAGGATCCACTCCCAGGAGGCGGCGAAGATCGCCCAGGCGATCCCCAGGTGGCCCCAGGCCCAGCCGTCCTCGAGCGAGGCCTGGAAGAGGAAGAGCAGGAGGCACGGCACCCAGGTGAGGGCCGAGAGCAGCGTCACCAGCACCGCGAGCTTCCCCAGCACGTACTCGGAAGGCGAGAAGGGGCGCGAGAAGTAGAGCGGCAGGGCGTTGTTGCGCACGTCCGGGGCGATCAGGCCGGGGCCGATGACGAGGGCCAGGAAGAAGCCGATCGAGCTCTGGAACTGGAGGATCTTCTCGAAGAAGACGTTGTCGATCGGGATCACCCGGTCCAAGGGGAGCTTCAAGGCCGCGAGGGCGGAGAAGTTGTGGTGCAGGTAGACGATGACCGCCGCGGCGAGCGGCACCAGGACCCCCAGGACGAGGAGGAGGAGCACCAGCCGGCTGGCGAAGACGTCTCTCAAGGCGTAGCGGAGCGGCACGAGGAAGCGCGACCGCTGCGGGGTGAGCTCTCCCGTGTAGCGCCGGTAGGTCTGTTCGTATACCGCCATGGCCTAGCCCTCCATCGCTTTCAAGAAGATGTCTTCGAGCGAGTCGCGCTTGAAGTCGAGCCGGCGGATCTGCACCTGCCGCTCGGCGGCGAGCCGGTAGAGGTCGCGCACCTCGACCCCCTCGGGGAGGACGAGCTTCAGGCGCTGGCGGCCCGAGAAGGCGAGCTCGCAGCCCAGCCGCTCGACCGCCTCGGCGAACCAGGCGTCGTCGCCGGCTCCCGCGGCCTGGGTCTCGACCTCCAGGAAGCGGCGGTTGGCCCGCCGCTCCTGGGCGAGGTCGGCGTAGACCGCGACCTTGCCGTCCTTCAGGACCAGCACCTCCTCACAGCACTCCTCGACGTCCCGCAGGAGATGCGAGGAGAGGACGACATGGACCTCACCGGTGTCCCTTATGTCCCGGATGAGCTCCAGCATGCGCTCGCGGGCGGGGGGGTCGAGGCCGTTGGTCGGCTCGTCTAAAAAGAGCACCCGCGGCCCGTGGGCGAGCGACTGGGCGAGCTTGGCGAGCTGCTTCATGCCGAGCGAGTAGGTGCCGACCGGCCGGTAGCGCGCCTCGCCCAAGCCGACGTAGAAGAGGGATTCGTGCGCCCGCTCCAGGGCCTGCTTGGGCGGCAGGCCGGAGAGCTCGGCCATCATCCGCACGAAGCGGACGCCGCTCATGCCGGCGACGAAGGAGTCGTTCTCCGGCATGTAGCCCATGAGCGAGCGGATCTCCCGCGCCTGGGTCTGGATGTCCCGGCCGAAGATGCGCGCGGTCCCGGCGGACGGGGGGTGGAAGCCGAGGAGGGTGTGGAGGAGGGTCGTCTTGCCGGCGCCGTTGGGACCCAGGAGGCCGATGGCCCGGCCTTTCAAGGTGGCGTCCAGCCCCTTCAGGATCGGCCGCCCGAAGTCGACGGCCAGCCCTTGCAGCTCGATGACGGGCCCGGTTGGGGGGGGCGTAATGGATTCGTGCGGCAACCTCGCTCTTCCTTTCCCTCGTCTGCTCTCGAACCACTACGCGGAAAGACGGTGTCAGGTTCCGAAATGGAGAGGGGGTGCCCGGCTGGGCACCCCCTTCGATTCTCAACTTCTCCCCAGCTCTAGTTGCCCTCCCCCGCCGCCGCGCCGTGGTGCGAGCCCCCACCAATAACGCCGACCAGGCCGCGGAGGCTCGCCAGGGTGCCGAGGTTCAACCCCAGGGGACCGTTCTCGCTGTTGCTCGCGAAGAGGATGCGGTCTTCCTGGGCGTAGGCGTAGGTGAGGCTCGGGCCCGCGCCAGCCAGCATGCGGGCGATCGACGGACGGCCGCCCTGCGCGGTGGAGCCCTGCTGGGCCTTGTCGAGCGCCCCGGCCAGGGGAGCGATCGCCGGGGCGAGGTTCTGGTAGACCAGGGCCGAGAAGTTGACCTGCCGGTCGGCGGGCAGCAGCGAACGGAACTTGGCGGCGCTCGAAAGAGTGAAGCCCGAGGTGCGCTGGGCCACCGCGCGGTCTAAGAGAGCGCGGCTGGGCGCCACGACGAGGTAGCCGTCGGCGAACAGGTAGTCGACCTCGATCGCCGGGTCGGCCGAGTGGAGGGCGTAGTAGGTCTGCCCGCCGGAGGTCTCGTGGGTCCAGGTGACCCCCGCCTTGCCCTCGGCCTTGAGCTGGGCGTCGAGCCGGACCGCGAGCTGCTCCAGCGACCCTTCGAGGGAGCGCGGATCGTAGACCTCCACCACCAGCTTCCAGGAGGGCTTGGGCAGGAGCGGCCCATCGATCGCCAGGGCGACCTCGCCGCCCAGGGGAGTCGCCAGATCGCGCAGGTTGATGCCGTGCTGGGCAGAAAGCTTGTCGAGCTCGGTCCCCAGCTCCGGGCAGGCGGCGAGGAGGTCGTCTAAGAGGTTCACGGGGTTCTTGACGACGAACACCGCGGCGAAGTTGGCGTCGGGCGAGATGAAGTCCAGGGCCCGCATGGGCGCCGGAGCGGCGAGCCAGGAGGGGATGCCCCGCCGCGGCCGGTCGAAGTTCACCGCCGCCACGGTCTCGGTGCGGCCGCTCCCCTCGCGCCGGTTGACGACGATGTCCTGGAAGTCGAGGATGCCCAGCGCTTCGGCATGGCTGTTCGGGCTCGGGGCATGGGCCGCGAGGAGCTTCTTGAAGTCGCCGGAGAAGAGCCAGCCGGCGCCGTCCCGATAGACCTCGGCCACCCGGTTGTGGAAGCCCGACTGCCGGAAGGGGTTGGCCGCCGGGTGCTCGAGGATCGAGCCCATCCGGGAGAGGAGCCCCGCGTTCGGGGTGGCGACGAAGAGGTCGTCCTTCACCCAGAGGAGGAGCGTGTGGCTGTCGGCCCCCGCTGACGCAGCGTTGGGGCCGTCGACGATCTGGAGCACGGTCTTGCCGGCCTTGGCGTTGTCCTCCGCGGCCTCCTGCTCCAAGGCGGCGCGGAAGGCGGCCGGGTTGGTCACCTCGGCGAGCACGACCGGCCCGTCGGCGGTCACCGCCACCGCCACCTCTTCGCCCAGGGAGTGGCCGAGGTCGCCGATCTTGGCGATGACGTCGTGGAAGCGCTGGCTGTCCTGGCCGGCACCGAAGGCCTGCCCCCACCACTGCTTGAGGGTGGCGTCGGTCGCCAGCCGCTCTTCGAGCTTCTGCTGGGTCTCGGCCAGGTTCTGCGTCAGGTTGGGGAGGGCGACGTAGACCAGGGTGTCCTGAGGAGCCAGGTCGAGGAGCCGGGTCGAGGTACGGAGCCCCGGCCGTGCGACGTCACGGTCGATGTCCTTGCCGAGCTGGGTGAGCTGGGTCAGGAGGGCGTCGTACTGGGCCGCGTCCTTGCTCCAGGCGATCTCCTGGCGCACGGGGATGGCGGTCATGCTGGCGTGGGTCGCCACCTGGCCGCCCGGGTGGAGGATGCTGTCGCGGCTCGCCTGCTTGACCCGCACCTCGCCTTCGACGACCGAGACCCGCGAGCCCTTGGTCCCCGTGTTGACGGCGAAGATGGTGCCGGTCACCGAGACCAGGCAGTCCGGGGTGGAGACATAGAGGTGGGTGCCGTGCTGCTTGGCGGCCTGGACGAGGATCCGCCCCCGGCCGAGCTGGATGGTGGTGCCGCTCCGCCGCGCGGCGTAGGAGAGGCCGGAGCGCTCGTTCATCTCGACGAGCGAGCCGTCGCCCAGGCGGACGTAGGCGTGCGAGCCCTTGGCGGTCCGCACCTCGACTCCGGCGCCGAAGCGCTGGCCGGCGACGACGGGGCGGATGTCCTGCCCCGACACCTGGTAGAGGCTGCCCTCGATCGACTCGACCCGGGCCTCTGGCGCGCCGTTCCAGGGCATCTGCTCGAAGAGGTAGACGAGGGAGAGGCCGATCCCGAAGACGAGGACGGCGGCGAGGCTGGTCAGGAGGCCGCGGCGCAGGCTCGGGGACATGCGGGACGCCCGGCGCGCCGGGGCCGTCGCGGGAGCCACCTCACCGCTCCGCGCGTCGCGGAGAGCGCGGCGGCAGGCGATGCAGCTCCGGGTGTGGTCCTCGACTAAGAGGGCGCGGGCCGGAGGCAGGGTGCCCGCGAGATAGGCGGGGATGAGACTCTGGAAGTCCTCGCAGCCCTTCACCGGGCCGGTGAAAGCGTGGGGGGCGGCGGCGGTCGCGGGGGTGGTCTCGAGGCGGTGGGCCGCCCCGTCCTGGGAGAGCCGCTGCCAGACGCGGGCGGCGGCTGCTTCGACGACGGCGGGATCGGGGTTATCGGCAACCACGGCGTCGACCGCCTGGTCGAGATCGTGGGGATCGTGGGAGTTCTTGGAAAACAGGCTCATGACAGTCCTCCTTCCCGCGGCAGAAGCTCCTGCTGGAGCCGGTGCCGGGCGCGGTGCAGGATCACGGCGATCGAGGTCTGGGAGGCGCCCATCTTGCGGGCGATCTCCAGGTTCCCGACCCCCTCGAAGTAGCGTAGGGCGAAGATCTCGGCGGACTTAGGCGAGAGGCGCGAGAGGGCGGCGCGCAGGCGGCCCCGGAGCTCGCGCCCCTCCCGGTTCTGCTCGGGGTTGGCGGAAGCCTCGTCGACCAGCTGGGGCTCGGCCTCCTCCAGGGTCATCGACGGGCGTCGCTTCCTCTGCCGCAAGAGGTCCAGGGCGGCGTTGACGGCGGCGCGGTGGAGGTAGCTCCCGGCGCCCTGCGAGAGGTCGAGGTCAACCTCGCGGCGCAAGATGCGGGTGAACACGGTCTGCAGGATGTCCTCGGCGTCCATGGGGTCGCCGGTGATGCGGTACGCGGCCCGATAGACGGCGCCGTAATGTTCCTTGAAGAGCGCTTCCAGGGCTCCCAGGGCTCCCGGCATTCCGGGGGGCGGCTGGAGCGTCGGTGGTTGCTCGGCGGCTGCTTGCACGGCCTCCTCCTTTTTTTCGTCTCCACCCATGGAACGTAATCCCGGGGCAAATGTTACGGAGGAGGGCCGGAGAGACTATGGCAGTGCCAGGGAGAGCTTAGGGGGGGATGTCGATAGGGGTCGGCTTCGAGGGCGATGTTGTAGGCGCGGAAGGAAGTTATTCACCGAGAAGGGTTTCCGCCTGGACTGCGGCTCGCCTCTTCCGCTGCCATGAGCTCGTAGGCTCGATACAAGCGTTCCTTCTCTGCGATGGCTTTCTGGACCCGGCGCGGATCCTCGACTCCGACGGCGGCCTCGAGGATCTCAAGCAAGGTGGCATTGACGCTCTGCCCTCTGGACCGGCTGAGGATCTTCAATCTCTCTTTGACCTCTTCCGAGACGCTGCGGATGGTCAGTTGGTTGGCCATGACAGCAGGATAGTACAACGCGCAGGTATGCGGGCTCAGGAGCTATCCCTCCTCGGAGATCGAGGTCGGACTCTCTCAGAGACCTCCCGAGGCCGCACCTTGCTACGTGGCTGAGCCTTGAGAGCCGGCATCAAGCCGGCTCAGGATCGGTGTCAGCAACCCCAAATCCGGCTCGGTACCAGCCTCTTGGGTGGTCCGGAGATTCACTCCCTATTACTCCCATAACAGCTTCAATGCTCCAAGGCTGGGATGCAGGCATGACCAGCCGGCATGGCCGCTCGTATGATCTTCCAATCCCCCGAGCTTGACCCCAAGGAGAGAGAGGGCATCAGCCGAGTGGCCGAACTCAGCGCCTCCTGGGTCTATGCATATCGGGTTCGCCTAAACGCTGGTACCGCCTGCTCCGGCGAGTCTCCTTCGCCCGGGCGGTCCGAGCGTCCAACGCGAGTTTCGAGACTTCACGGACGGTCTACCATACGGCCGGGAGCCGCAGCAACGACGAGGCCGCCCCGGGGCTGTCAGCCTGCCCCGGGGCGGCGCCCTCTTCTCTCTGCCTGAGGCGGACGCTAGCGTCGCCGGCTCAGCCGCCCAGCGCGTCCAGTGTCGTACCTGGCGACGTTGCCACCGACTCCTTCCTCGCCCCCCAGGAGAAGTGCGGGCATCACCGCCGGGTGCCCAGCCGCGCGGCCGAAGCCCTCGACGCCTACCTGGAAGGCCATGGCAGATCGGCGGCTACCATCAGGCTCGTGGTAGAAACCTACTCTTGGCGCAGACGGTGTTACGCGATGTTGGGATCATATTTAGTAAAGGTATAAGGATCACAATTGGGGCCCGCGGTCGTCCGGCAGGAGCATGAGTCTCCGCAGAAAGTACAGCCTGGACCTACTGACGCCCCTCCCGCAACCTGCTCAAGACCTGCTTCGAGGCTCCTCAAAGTCTCTTTACCCAGCTCGAGTTTCTTCATCTTTCTCTTCATAAGTTGGCGACTCCAGATGAGCGTCGGAACCCATTCTCCGACACGCTGAATCATAGCCTATTTTGCTGAGGGATCCCTGGAGGCCGACCAACTAACGTCTCGTGCCCCCGAACTCGGCTCCTTGACTACAGGATGGAGGCCCGCGAGGCCGAAGCTCACGAGTGGGCCGAGGCCACGGTCGCGGACGTGGCGAATGAAGCGCGGTGACGTCTGGTGGGTCGATTTCGAACCGGCGGTGGGTGGCGAGGTCAAGAAGAAGCGCCCAGCCGTCATCGTGAGTAACGACGGGGCGAACCAATTCCTGAATCGGGTCCAGGTCGTACCCCTCTCATCGAACGTCGAGCGCCTCTATCCGAGCGAAGCCTACGTCTCGGTACGAGGTGAGCGCCGGAAGGCCATGGCCGATCAGCTCACCACTGTCAGCAAGACACGGCTGTCGACCCGGCTCGGCGAGCTCTCCCACGCCGATCTCGAAGCGGTCGGGCACGTCATCTTCGTGCAACTCGGGCTCACTTCGTAGGTCTCTGGACGGATTTCTGGAGCTCCCGGACAGTTTTCGGAAGCTCCCGGACAGGTTTTCGAGACTCCCGGACAGGTTTCGGAAGGTTCCGGACAGCTTCTGGAAGCTCCCGGACAGGTTCCGGAAGACTTTGGACGGGTTCCGGAAGACTTTGGACGGGTTTCGGAAGCTCCCGGACGCGTTCCAGAAGACTTTAGACGGGCTCGAAAAGTTCTCGGACGGGTTCCGGAGCTTCCTGAAACCTCTCCGGGGTCTTCCAAAAGGCGTCTAAAGTCTTCGGGAAGCCGTCCAAAGTCTTCAGGAACCTGTCCGGGAGCTTCAGAAACCCGTCCGGGAGTCTCAAAAATCTGTCCGGCGGTCTCGGAAATCTGTCTGGGAGCTTCAGAAATCTGTCCGGGAGCCTCAGGAAACTGTCCGGGGCGATCCCGAATCGATCCGCACCTTACCCCTTCCCGTCCACCCTCTCCAAAAACTCGTCCACCATGTGGTTGAAGGGCTCGGGGCAGTCCATCATCAGCCAGTGGCCGGTCCCGGGGAGGAGGCGGGTGGGGAGGTCGGGGACCAGGTTGTGGAGGCTGAAGGGGAGGCGGTTCATGTCGCTGATGATCGAGAGCTTGGGGCCGTCGTAACGGGCGAGGGCCTCGAGGGGGGAGTAGTAGGTCCCGGCCTCCAGGGCGCCGGAGAGGGCCCCCTCGTCGGTCAGCCGGAGGTCGTCGAGCACCCAGCGGGCGGCGGCGGGGTCGCCGCCGGCCAGGATCTGGCGGAAGTAGCTCTCCATCTCGCGCAGCGGCTCGGCTTGCACCGCCTTGAGGAAGGGCTTCATCTGCTTGGCCGGGATGCGAGTCTGGTCGCCGTTGGGGTCGACCAGGAGGAGCCCGGCCACCCGCTCGGGGTGACGGCCGGCGTACTCGACGGCGACCGAGGCCCCCAGGCTGTGCCCGGCGAGGACGAAGTGCCGGAGGTCGAGCTCGTCGGCGGCGGCGGCGACATCCGCGGCCATCCCCTCGACCGAGTAGTCGCCGTCCTCCGCCGGGTCGGAGTCGCCGTGGCCGCGCAGGTCGAGCGCCGCCGCCCGGCGGTGCCGGCGCAGGTGGTCGAGCTGGAGCGCCCACTGCCCGCCGTTCCCCCCCAGGCTGTGGACGAAGAGGACCGGCACCCCGCCGCCGTCCCTCCCCCCGTCGCGCACGAAGAGGTTGCCGGCCGGCCCGGCGATCCAGACCGAGATGTCTGGAACCGGCGAGGGCTCCCCCCCGCCCTCCGGCCAAGGCTCCCCTTCCTTATTATTAGATAGGGGCGGAAGATCGATCGTCCGGCGGCGGGTGAGGATCACCACCGCCGCCGCGCCGGCCGCTCCGGCGGCCACCATCCCCAGGAGGGGCCAGAGCCGCGAACGCCGCCGCCTCCCCCCTCGCTTCGCTCGGCTGTTCCGGCTGTTCATGGCGGAATCCTACTACCCTTGGGGCTTCGCCGGAGCGAGGAGCCGAAAGGAACGGCCGCGCAGCTTCTGCACCCCGTAGACGAGGAGGAGGAGGGCGGTGCCGAGGAGGACGATCGCCGGGCCGGAGGGGAGGTCCTCGTAGAAGGAGACGGCGAGGCCGGCTAAAGTCATGGCGACGCCGATCGCGACCGACGTCAGGAGGACCGAGCGCAAGTTCTTGAAGAGCATGAGGCTGACGACCGGCGGGATGGTCAAGAGGGCGATCACCAGGAGGATGCCCACGACCTGGATGAGGACGACGACGGTGAGCGCCACGAGCACCAGGAGGAGAGTGAGGAGCAGGCGCACCGGCGCCCCCTGGACCCGGGCGAAGACCTCGTCGAAGGAGACCGCCACCAGCTCCTTGCCGAAGAGGAGGAAAACGGCGAGGACGACGACGGTCAGGACGAGGGTCGTCCAGACGTCGGCCGGGGTGACCAGGAGGATGTTGCCGAAGAGGTAGGTCATGAGGTTGGGGGCGTAGCCGGGGGTGCGGTAGACGAAGGCGATCCCCACCGCCACCCCCGCCGCCCAGAGGACGCCGATGAGGGCGTCGTGCGACTTGACCTTCTCGGTGTCCATGAGCCCGAGGACGACGGCGCAGCCGAGCGAGACGGCGATCGCCCCCCAGAGCGGGTTGATGCCGAGGAAGAAGCAGATCCCGAGCCCGCCGAAGGCGGCATGAGAGAGGCCGCCGGCCAGGAACGACACCCGCTTGACGACGACGAAGGTGCCGACCACCCCGCAGAGGATGGCGGCCAGCACTCCGGCGAAGATGGCGTGGCGGACGAAGTCGTAGGTGAGGGCGGAGGCTAGG
>JAXDLD010000056.1:0-5565 GCA_034666805.1 Acidobacteriota bacterium | reverse complement strand
TCCGTGACCTCGCCCAAGCGCAAAGGTGCGCCTTCCTCCACGAGGCGGCGGTGATGGACGGCGCTCCGGTGTTCAACCTCGCCCGCTGCTGCCTCCGCGGCAATGTCATCCAGCGCATCGAGGGCATCTTGAATTCGACGACCAACTTCGTGCTTGGCGCCATGGAAGCGGGGGGCTCTCTGGAAGAGGCGGTGGCCCGGGCCCGGGAGATCGGGGTCGCCGAGGCCGATCCCAGAAACGACCTCGACGGCTGGGACGCGGCGGTCAAGATCGCCGCCCTCGCCAACGTCCTCCTGGGGGCGAGCCTCACCCCCGAGGAGGTCGAGCGCGAGAGCCTGATGGAGGTCGGGCCGGACCGGCTCCGGGCCGCCCGGGAGCGTGGCTGTCGGATCAAGATGATCTGCGAGGTCTTCCGGGAAGGGGAGCGGATGGACGGCCGGATCGCCGGCCGGGTGCGGGCCCGCGAGGTGCCGCTCGACGCTCCCTTCGCCCTCGTCGCCGGCACCGGCTCCATCCTCCGGTTGACGACCGACCTCCTGGGGAAGATCGTCCTGACCGAGGAGAACCCGGACCTGACGACGACGGCGTACGGGGTGCTGAGCGATCTGCTGAGCCTCCCGGGTGAGCCTTAAGTCTTAGTGGATCATCGCCCTCGCCCCGCCGCCCGGATCGCGTCTTCCAATCCCGCCAGAAACCGCGACTTGTCCTGTTTCGCCATGGGTGCCGGCCCGCCGCTGATCACTCCCGCCTGCCGGAGCTGAGACATGAGCTCGCGGGAGGCGAGAGCGTCCCCGATCGAGTCTTCGGTGAAAGGGTGGCCCTTGGGGCTGATCACCTGGGCTCCCCTCTCCAGGCAGCGGGCCGCCAAGGGGATGTCGGCGGTGATGGCGATGTCGCCCTTGCCGATCCGCTCGGCGATCCAGTCGTCCGCGGCGTCGAAACGGCTGCCCACCACCACCTGCTCGATCTTGTCGTCGAGTGGGATCGACATGTAGCTGTTCGAGACCACGTAGGTCTTCAAACCGTGGCGCCGGGCCACTCGGTAGACTTCGTCCTTGACCGGGCAGCCGTCGGCGTCGATGTAGATGTCGAGCACCCAGGTCAGCCCTGCCCGCCGAGCCAGCGTTCGAGGCGTGCGAAGAAGGGTTCGATATCCTGGCGGCTGAGGGTGCCCATGGTGGCGATCTGCACCTGGCCGCGCTCGCGGAGATAGCCGCTCTGGCCGCCGATCGCGAATCCCCACTCGCGGCAGCGGGCCACGAACGCCTCCGCGCTTTCATCCTTAGGCGGGGCGAAGGTCACGATCCCGGGACCGGCGCACCCCTCCTCGGCCAGGGCCGGCAGCCCTAGCTCCCGCAGCCGGCCCCGGACGGAGGCGGCAAGAGTCGCCAGGTGCTCGTACCGGGCGCGCGCCCGGTACGCTGTGGCGTACTCGGCGAGCGCCGCCTCGGCGGCGAGGACGACGGACGAGGGGAAGGTGTGGAGCGGCCCCCGGGTCGCCAGGGCCGTGGCGAGGTCGAAGGAGTCCGGCAGCCGGTCGGGAGCGACGGGGAGGAGGGCAGCAGAGTCGGCGAACACCATGGCGAGGCCCGCATAGGAGGCCAGCGCCTTTCCGGTCACCCCGGTAGCGAGGTAAACGCCGCGGAGGTCGAGCGGCACCGCGCCCAGACTGCTCACGCAGTCCATACAGACGCGGACGCCCCTCCCCCGGGCAGCCCGCACGAGCCCCGGTAGGTCGTTGAGCACGCCCGTGCTCGTCTCCAGATGAACCCCCCAGAGCCAGCTTCCGGGCGGCTCGTCCGCCAGGGCGGCGGCGACCTCGCCGAGGTCCCAGGGGCGGCCCCACTCCCAGGTCAGGACGCGGGGCCGGAGACCGGCGCGGATCGCCAGTCGGACCAGCCGTTCTCCGAACTCGCCGTTGACCAGGATCACACCGGTCGCGGCCGGCCGCTCGGCCGCGAGAGTGGCGGCGACCGCCTCGTTGGCCAGGGTGCCGCTGCCATTCAAGAGTGCCACGTCGCGGCCTCCGACCAGTTCTCCCAGCCGTTGCCGCAGATGCTCGAAGCGGGCGATGAAATCGGGCGAGCGGTGGTAGAGGGGAGGCTCGGCGAACGCCGCCCGGACGGCCGGCGCCGTCGGCACCGGGCCGGGTAGGAGGCTCAGCGGCGGCTCGGAGGCCGGGGCCTCGCCCGCGCCGCCCTCCAGCCGCCAGCGCCGGATGATCTTCTGCTGCCGCGCCCGGAGCCGGGGCAGGCCGACGCTCATGGGTACGAAGGAGACGGCGCCGTCCCCCACGGCGGGCCCCAGCGGCTCGAACCCCAGGCGCTGGTAGAGCCGCACCCGGCCGGCGACCGCGGAGATGAAGAGGTCGGTCGCGCCACGGGCCCGGGCGTGCTCATAGAGCGACCCGAAGAGGCCGGCGAGGGCGAAGCCGTTCCGCTCCTCCGGCTCGACCGCCAGGAGCCGGACTTCGAGCGGGCGGCAGCCGGGGCGCGCGAGGAGGGCGGGATCGGCGAGGCGTGGGGCGATCGAGAACGGGGGCTCCTCGTTGGCGCTGATCATGCCCACGACGCGGCCCTCCTTCAGGGCCACGAAGTAGACGTTCCGGTCGTGGAACTTGTCGACCAGCCGGCCGGTGCCGGCGTCGTGGTGCTGCGGGATCTCGCGCACGAAGGTCCGGTAGTTGAGCCGATGGACCGCTTCGAGCTCGTGGTCGGCGTCCGCCCGTTTGAAGACGTAGCTGCCGGCTTGCAGCATGGCCGATCCCCCAAGGGCGTCCTTGCCCATCATCACCCGGTCCTGGTATTTGATCAGCCAGTCGCGCGCAATGGATTCCTCGTTCGTACGGAGGTGCTCCGGGAGTCTACCCCAGGCGGGGCCTCGTGCTAGGATTCGGCCCCATGCGGGCCTGGCAGACGGTCGACCGCGCCGACACCCCCGAAGGTCCCCTGGAGCTCCGGCGCCGGGGGGACGCGGGGGCCCCGGAGAAGGCCGAGTACGTCATCACGATCGGCGGCCGGGTGCTGATGAACGGTGCCCTCCACAAGACCGAGGACGCGGTGGCCGAGGCCGCCTGCCGGCCCCTGGCGGGCTGGGTGGGACCGCTCGGCCCCCGGGTTCTGATCGGCGGCCTGGGGATGGGCTACACCCTGCGCGCCGCTCTCGACCTCCTGCCGAAATCGGCCCGGGTCAAAGTCGCCGAGATCGACCCGGTGATCGTCCGCTGGTGCCGCGGCCCTCTCGCACCCCTCACCCGGAACGCCGTCGGCGACCGCCGGGTGGAGGTCGAGGTCGGCGACGTGGCGGCGGTCCTGGCCCGGGCCGCGCGTTCTCTAGAAGAGCGGTTCGACGCCGTGGTTTTGGACCTCTACGAGGGGCCGCGCGAGGCGCACGGCGGCAAGGACGATCCTCTCTGGGGCGAGCACGCCCTCGCCACCACCCGCGCCGCCCTCCTCCCCGGCGGGACTCTCGCGGTCTGGTCGGAGGACCCCGATGCCGCCTTCGAGAAGCGCCTGGCCGCCGCCGGGTTTCGGGTCGAGCGCCGGCGCCCGGGCAAGGGCGGTCCCCGGCATGCGGTCTACGTGGCCCGGCGGCCGGGTCCCTAGCCAGCCTATCGCGGCAGCTCGATCTCCTCCGCGGTCCGGCCCTGCTCCTGGGGCAGTCCTTCGGCTTTCAGGAAGGCGGCGAGCGCCACCCCCTGGCCGAGCAGGCGGTAGCTCTCGAACTGCATCTCCGTGAACCACTGGTTGGCGGTCGAATCGTGCGGGAAGGCACCGGATTCGCGGGCGAAGCTCACGACATCGCAGGGCACCCGCTCCGCCAAGGCCGCCTTGAGGTAGAGGAGCACCCCCGGAGCGGCCTCTCGGTAATAGATCTTCCCCACGGCCCAGGCCTGCTCGCTCTGCCGCGTCTCGGGGTCGGGCCGGAGCGGCGAGAGGTCGATCGTGATCTCGACCCCGAGGTCGATCCGGCACAGCCGCAGGGCCCGCGCCAGGTCGCCGAAGGTGTACTCGGGATCGCCGCTCGCGTCGGAGACGACGATGAACGGGCAGCGGCGCTTGACGAGCTGGTAGAGGCCCAGGTTCTCCGAGTGGCCGCCGTCCGAGAGTTGGACGTGCGGACGGCAGAAGTCGGTACGCCCGAAGAGCTCGGTCAAGAGATAGCGCAGGCCCCAATTCGGGCCCGCGGCGCGCCAGTTGCGTCCCACCCGCGGGTTGGGCAGCCACCAGCCGAGCCGGGCGTTGAACAGGGTGAGGAGGAAGGTCACCGAGGGCGAGCTGTGGTAGCCCATGCAGGGGTTGATCGCCGCCCCGGAGATGGCGAGCACCGTTCCCAGGGTGAGCTGGCGGGGAACGCTCGCGTACTCGGCCGAGGGCCGGTAGCCGCTCTGCGGCTCCCCGGGCGCGGGCACGCGGCCCCGCAGGCCGATGTCGTAGCCGCACCAGAGCGGGGAGAGGAGGAAGGGGAGGGCCTTCCTCTCGCGCCAGGCGATCTGGCCTCCCTTGACGTGGTTGAGCGCGGCATTGAAGAGCGGGTAGGGCCGGATCGGCGGCCCTCCTGGAGGCGTCAGGTCGGCGAGGGGAAAGTCGTCTTCCGGGTCGAAGCCGGTGAAGCGCTCCGGGCTGCGGTGCGGGTTCGAGGCGCCGAGATAGCAGCGCACCAGCCGGTTGCGGTAGAGCGGGTTCATGGAGAACTCGTTGATATCCAGGCGCCAGGCGAGGAGGAGGAGCGCCGCGGCGAGGGCGGCGGTCGCCACCGCGAGGACCGCCCCCTGGCTGGTCGCGGCGAGGAAGAGCGCGTTCCTGCCCCACGCGTGGGTCGCCGCTTGGGCGAGCCCCAGGAGCTGCGGTGGCGGGCCCACCCGCGGGGTGAGGAAGGCGAGCGCGGCGCCGAGGACGATCGCGAGCAGGATGGTGAACCCGGCGAGGAAGACGTAGGCGGCCGGCTTGGCGAGCGCCTCCAGCCGCCGGGAGGAGCCGGGCGACCCGGTCGCCGGGCTCTTGCCGACGAGGATCCCGCCCGCCGTCGTCAACAGCCAGCCCGAGGTGAGGAAGCTGTTGACCAGGGGGTGGGCGCGGGAGAGGAGGAGCGGCCCGAAGAGGAGCGCCACCAGGAGCGGACACCAGACGAGGAAGCTGCCGGAGAGGAGCGATCCGCCGAGCCGGGCCCACCACTCGCGCACCCAGTCGGCCAGCGAGCGGCCGATCAACCCCAGGTGGAGGACGGCGGTGACGGTGAGCCCCACGACGACCAGGGGCGTGCCGACGGCGATGGCCACCCAGAGCGACACCGCCTGCTCGGCGACCCGCAGCGCGGGGGAGGGCACGCCGTCCAGGAGGTGGAAGGGGGCGAGGGTGGCGTCGAGCCGGCGGAGGAGGAGGTGCACCGCCCACATCCAGATGCCGCCCAGGAATCCCGCCGGGAGCGCCGAGAGGAGGATGGCGAGCCAGGACCGGCCGCGCTCCCTCCGCACCCCGGCGGGCGCCGGCCGCACCAGGTCGATGAGCGCGGCGAAGCCCCAGCCCAGGAAGTAGAGGGTCGCCGCGAGCCGGCCGTAGCTCCAGA
>JAXDLD010000055.1:0-12267 GCA_034666805.1 Acidobacteriota bacterium | reverse complement strand
TCTCGGGATCGCCGACCGCTGGAGCGCGGTCTGCCTCAAGGCCGAGGGGCTCGACCCGTCCCACCCGAGCGCCGGAGAGGAGGCCCTGGTCGGCCCCTACTTCGTGCTGCGCAACCTGCGGCTGCTCAAGAAATCGCTCGCGGACATCGCCACCCACGGCAGCCCGCGCATCCCCGGCCCGATCCAGACCCGCGAGAACGGCCAGGTCACGGCCCGGATCTTCCCCCAGGACCTCTGGGACCACCTCTTCTATACCGGGGTCACCGCCGAGGTCTGGATGGAACCGGGGGTGACCGCCGATCGGCTCCCCGAGACCCAGGCCACGGCCTACCGCTACAAGGACGCGGGCGGAGTCTGCCTGGTCCTCGGGGCCGGCAACGTCTCCTCGATCGGCCCCATGGACGCCCTCTACAAGCTCTTCGTGGAGGACCGGGTGGTGGTCTACAAGGTCCACCCGGTGAACGTCTACCTCGGGCCGCTCCTCGAGGAGGGTTTTCGCGCCCTCATTGACCGCGGCTTCCTGCGCCAGGTCTACGGCGGCGCCGCCGAGGGGGCCTACCTCTGCCGCCACCCGGAGGTCGACGAGATTCACATCACCGGCTCGGACAAGACCTACGAGGCGATCGTCTTCGGCCCCGGAGCGGACGGCGAGATGCGGAAGCGCCAGAACCGGCCGCTCCTCACCAAGCCGATCTCCGCCGAGCTCGGCAACGTCAGCCCGGTGATCGTCGTCCCCGGCCCGTGGAGCGAGAGCGATCTCGCCTACCACGCCGAGAACCTGGTCACCATGCTGACCAACAACGCCGGCTTCAACTGCAACGCCACCCGGGTGATCGTCACCCATGCCGGATGGAGCGGGCGCGAGCCCCTGCTGGCGAAGGTCAAGGAGCTCCTCGCCCGGATTCCGACCCGCAAGGCCTACTACCCCGGCGCGGCCGACCGCTACGAGGCTTTTTTGAGCCGGCACCCGGAGGCCGAGGTGTTCGGCGAGGCCGAGGGCGAGCGGCTGGCCTGGGCCCTGATCCCGGGGCTCGACGCCGCCCGGCGGGATGAGATCTGCTACACGACCGAGGCCTTCGCCGGCCTCTGCGCCGAGACCCCGATCGCCGCCCCCTCGACCGTTGAGTTCCTCGAGCAGGCGGTGGCCTTCGCCAACGAGAGCCTATGGGGGACCTTGAACGCCACCCTCCTCGTCCACCCCAAGTCGCTCGCCGATCCCAGCGTGGCGCGGGCGGTCGAGAAGGCGGTCGCCGATCTCCGCTACGGGACCGTCGCCGTCAACCACTGGGCGGCGATCGGCTATGGCCTCGTCGTCACCCCGTGGGGAGCGTTCCCGGGGCACGACCGCACCGACATCCAGTCCGGCACCGGGATCGTCCACAACACCCTGATGTTTTCGCGGGTCGAAAAGTCGGTGGTGCGCGCCCCGTTCCGGGTCCTCCCCAAGCCGGTCTGGTTCGCCACCCACCGGACGGCGCACCGGCTGACCCCCAAGCTCTGCCGCTTCGAGGCCGCGCCGTCCCTCGCCAAGCTGCCGGGGATCTTCAGCCTGGCCTTACGAGGATAACGCTACCGGAGAGCCGCGACCTCGTAGGGTAGGGCGCTCCGCAGGAGCGGCATCGAGCGCCGTATCCGTTCCACCCGATCGAGGTCGATCTCGGCCACGGCGACACCGGGGCCGTCGGAGACCGTCGCTACCGGCAGACCCCAGGGATCGACGATCATCGAGTGCCCCCAGCTCTCCCGGAGGCCGCCGTCGTCGTGCTTGCCGTGCTGGGCCGGCGCCAGAACGTAGCACTGGTTCTCGACCGCCCGGGTGCGCACGAGGAGGTCCCAGTGGTCCTTGCCGGTCGCCAGGGTGAAGGCCGAGGGGATGGCGAGGATCGTGGCGCCCTGGTCGGCGAGGTGCCGGTAGTGCTCCGGAAAGCGCAGGTCGAAGCAGATCGAGAGGCCGAGGGTCGCGAAGGGGGTTTCGACCAGGGCCGGCCGGTCGCCCGGCTTGCAGGTCGCCGACTCGAAGAAGCGCACCTCGGGAATGTCGACATCGAAGAGGTGGATCTTCCGGTAGACCCCCAGGATCTCGCCATCCGGCCCGAAGACGACGCTCGTGTTGTAGCAGCGGGAGGGCTCGTCGCTCCGCTCGTTAAAGGAGCCGAGGAGGAGATGGATCCCGAGACGCTTCGCGAGGTCGGCGAAGCGCTGGCAGGTCTTCCCGCCGAGCGGCTCCGCCCGCCGGACCTTCTCTTCGTGGGGACCGAGATAGTTCGTGTTCTCGGGGGTGGCGACGAACCGCGCGCCGAGCGCCACCGCGCGCTCGACGAGCGACCTCGCGCTCTCCCAGTTGGCCTCCTCGTCGGAGGTCGAGGTCAGCTGAACGACGGCGAGGGTAACCATGCCGCAAGCATACCAGCCCTCTACTCCGCCGCGCTCGCCATCACCGGCACGGGCGCCTCGTCGCGGCAGCCGTAGACCAGGACCGGAGTCTTCAAGGGGACCATCCTGGGGAGCTGGTTCGAGGCGAACATGGGGACCCGGATGCAGCCGTGGCTCGCCGGGTGGGCGGGGACGTCCAAGCTGCCGTGGATGGCGATGCCGCCGACGATGTAGAGCGGGTTGAACATCTCGCCGAGCGGGCTCTTCTTCCAGCCGGCCGCCTTGCTGAACACTTCGAGGTGCCCGCAGGGGGTGACGGCGTGGGTCTCCGGGTAGCCCTTCTCGTGGAAGGTCTTCCCGGAACCCGAGGAGACCGGGAGGATGTGCGCCACTCTCCCCGTGCCGTCGACGAAGAAGAGCACCTGGCGGCCGAGGTCGACCTCGATGTGCGCGGGGCCGCTCTCGCGGGGGAACGGAGGCACGGAGCGGTTCAAGGCCGCCAGGTCGCGGCGGGTGAGCTGGCCCGTGGGCTTCCGGCCGTCGATCTTCTGGAAGGCGATGACCGCCGCCCGCGTGACCTCGTCGATCCGGCCGTCGACCGGCCCGGTCCAGTAGCCGAGATCGGCGAGCCGCTGCTCCGCCTGCCGCATCTCCACCGCCGTCAGCGGCCCGGTCTTTCCCGATGCCGGCGATTTTGCTGCCGCCCCAGCCATCGCTGGAACTACCGACATGGCCGCGATCGTGATGCCGAGCGCGAGGCCGAGAATTCGACGACGAGACTTCCCATCCGTAAACATACCGCCTCCAGATCTTCTTTATCTTCAGACCGGCGCCAGGAGCAGGAGCGCGAGGAGCGCCGCCCGTTCCGGCAGCCGGTCGACGACGACGTGCTCGTGGACGGCGTGCGCGCCGTCCCCCACCGCTCCCAGCCCGTCCAGGGTGGCCGCGTGGAGGCTCGTCGTGTTGCCGTCCGATGCCCCGCCAGCCGTCCCCTCTACGAGCGCGATCCCGAGCTCCCCCGCCGCCGCGACCGCCTGGGCGAAGAGGGCCTGATTGCGCGGCGTCCGCTCGAGCGGGGCCCGGTCAACCGCCCCTTCGGCCACGATCCGGGTGCCCGGGGTCACCGGTTGCAGGCCTAGGATGGCGCGCTCGATCGTCGCTCCGTCTCCTTCCGTCAGCACCCGGACGTCGATCTCGGCCCGGGCCTCGGGCGCGACGACGTTGCCTCGCGTCCCGCCCGCGACCACCCCGACGTTCACCGTGATCCCGCGCGCCGGGTCCGCCAGGGACTGGAGCTTCAGGATGACGTGCGCCATCTCGACGATCGCGCTCGCCCCCTCCTCCGGCGCCAGGCCGGCGTGCGACGCCCGGCCGTAGACGGTGACCGTGAAGCGGCCGATCCCCTTCCTGCCGGTTTTCAATTTTCCCGTGAGCCCCAACGCGGGCTCTAGGACGAAGACGCGATGCACGCGGCGCGCCAGGCGGATGATGGAGCGGGTCGAGGAGCCGCTCCCCACCTCCTCGTCGGAGTTGACGAAGAGGACCGGCGTGGCCGGGGGATCGAGCCCCAGCTCGCGGAGGGCCGACAGGGCGAAGACCGCCTGCGTGAGCCCCCCCTTCATGTCGAACACCCCGGGACCGCTGAGCCGGCCGTCGGCCAGGGTGACGGGCATCCGCGCGAGAGTGCCCTCCTCCCAGACCGTGTCCACATGCCCGAGGAGGAGCTGCGCCCCGCGCCCGCGCCGCCGCGCGGCGGGGAGGGCGAAAAGCTGTCCGCCGTCGCCGTTTCCCGGCGTCCCCGGCAGACGCCGGGCCCGGTAGCCGGCCCCGGCGAGCGCCTCCGTGAGGAGATCGAAGACCGGCCCCTGGGACTCCGGTACAAGCGAGGGCGATTCGATCAGGGCGAGCCGGCTGAGAAGGTCGACCATCTCCGTCTGACGGGCGCGGAGATGGGTAAGGAGTGCGGTGGCGGGAGATTCGATCATGAGAGCGGGCTCCGGCGGGTCGGAGCCCGCTTCAGGGTTACCCTTCAATCGTAGCGGATCGAGACCAGCGGATCGACTCGGGAGGCGCGCTGGGCCGGAATCAGGCAGGCGGTGAGCGCGATGGCGGTCAGGGCGACGCAGACCCCGGCGAAGGTCAGGGGGTCGTTCGGCTTGACCTGGAAGAGGACGCTGCTCAGCAGGCGCGAGCCGAGGAAGGCGAGCACCAGGCCGATGCCGAGCCCCACCGCGAGCTGCAGCGACCCCTGCCGCACGATCATGCCGAGGACGTTGCCCTTCTGCGCGCCGAGCGCCATCCGCACCCCGATCTCCTGGGTCCGCTGGTTGACCGAGAAGGAGACCACCCCGTAGATGCCGACCGCGGCGAGCACCAGGGCCGCCATCCCGAAGATCCCGAAGAGGGTGCCGAAGAGGTTGAAGAAAAAGGCGTTCTTGGCGATCGTCTGCTCCATCGTATAGACGAAGTAGAGCGGCAGGTCGGGATCGATCGCGCCCACCGCCGTCCGCACCGTCGAGGTCAGGGCGAGCGGGGTGCCGTGGGTGCGGACGATGATGTTGTTGCGCTGCGGGCAGACCTGGGCGATCGGCACGTAGAAGCCCTCCGGCCCGCTGTCGGTGTCACCCAGGCCGTTCATCCTGAGGTCGGGAGCGACCCCGACGACCGTCCGCCAGGGGGAATCGGTCTTCTTCCCCACCCGGATGCGGCGGCCGAGCGGGTCCTGGTGCGGCCAGGCCTTGGCGGCGAAGCTCGAGTTGACGATCACGGTCGGGAGCGCCCCCTTGCGGTCCTCGCGCCGGAACGCACGCCCCGAGAGGAGACGCGCGCCCAGGGTGTCGAAGAAGGCGGGCGAGATCGAGGCCTCGTGCGCCATGGGCAGGTCGCGGCCGGTCGGATAGGCGCGCCCTTCGATGGCGTAGGTGTCCATCTCCGAGCCGTTGGTCGGGAGCGACGAGACCGCCGCAACCGCCACCACCCCGGGCCGGCCGTCCATGCGGCGCAGCAGGTCGTCCCAGAAGGCCACCCGGTTGGCCTCCTCGGGGTACTTCGCCTCGTAGAGCGCGAGGCGGATGGTCAGGAGGTCCTCTTTCGCGAAGCCGAAGCTCATCGTCTGCACCTTGACGACGCTCCGCACCATGAGCCCGGCCGCGACCAGGAGGGCGCAGGAGAAGGCGACCTCGAAGACCACGACGTAGCGGGAGAAGCGCCCCATCCGCAGGCTGGTCGAGCCCCGCCCCTCGTCCTTCAAGACCTCGTTGACGTCCGCTTTCGACGCCTGGAGGGCGGGCGCCAGGCCGGAGAGGACGGCGGCTACCAGGGTGAGCCCGAGGACGAAGAGGAGCGGCCTCCCGGAGAGGGCGATGTGGAACCAGTAGGGAGGGTTGGTGTCGACGATGGCGGCGTTGAAGGCCTTCACTCCCCAGTAGCCGAGGAAGAGGCCGAGCGCCGCGCCCACCGCGGAGAGGAGCAGGCTCTCGATCAGGATCTGGCCGAGCACCCGCCGCCGCCCGGCGCCCAGGGCGGAGCGGATGGCGATCTCCCGGGTGCGGAGCGACGCCCGGGCCATCATCAGGCTGGCGACGTTGGCGCAGGCCAGGAGGAGCACGAGGGAGACGGCGCCCAGCATGGTATAGAGGAGCGAGGTGATCTGCTCGTTGACGACCTGCTCGGTATAGAGCTTGACCCGGAGCTTGAAGTCTTTGTTGGTGGCCGGGTACTCCTGGGCCAGGGTCCTGGCGAAGGCGTTGAGCTCGGCCTGCGCCTGGGCGACGGTGACGCCGTCCTTGAGGCGCGCGAAGGCGGAGACCCCTTCGGCGTCCGAGCCGCGCTGGAGCCGCTTGGGATCGAGGCGCAGCGGCACCCAGACCTTCTCGTTGATGGGGAACTCGAAGCCCTCCGGCATCACCCCGACGACGGTGGTAGCCGCGCCGTTGACCCGGATCACCCGGCCGACGATCTTGGGGTCGCCGCCGTAGCGGGTCTTCCACATGCCGTAGCCGAGGATGGCGACCGGCGGGGCTCCCGGACCGTCCTCGCCGGGCCGGAAGGTCCGCCCGAGGATCGGCTTGACCCCGAGGACGTCAAACGAGTTGGGGGCCATGTAGCCGCCGTCGAAGCGCTCGGGCTTCTCGTTGCCGGAGAGGTTGATGGTGGTGTTGTCGAACGCCGAGATGCCGGAAAACGAGGTCTGGCGCTTCTCGAAGTCGACGACGTCGGCGAGCGGGAGCGGCATCTCCTGCCGGCTCTTCTCGAGGGCGGTCGCCGACACCCAGACGAGGCGGTCGGACCGCGCGAACGGCAGTCCGGTCAGGATGACGCCGTTGACGATGCTGAACATGGCGGCGGTCAAGCCGATGCCCAAGGCGAGGGCGACGACGGCGGCGGCCGTGTGCCCGGGGTTTTTCTTCAACATGCGAAAACCGAAACGGATGTCTCCGAGGATGTTCATGGCAGTTCCCTCCACTGCCAGTCCTTACGACGGAGGGTCCGGAAATGTTCCGTCCGGGGGGGGAGATTCTCTTGGCACACCCGGCCCAGGGGGGAGGGACGCGAGATCGAGGCGCTCGTGGAACGATCCTGCCGGCAACGACCGCCACCCTACCCGGCGGTGACTGCCGCACTGCTGGCGATGACCGCCGACCGAGGGGCCGGGATTGGCTCGACCAGGAGGGTTATGAGGCGAATGACCTCGGCCGGATTGCGGGACAGGCCGAGGTCGAGCGGCAGCAGGTGACCCTGCTTTACCTCGCGCGAAGGCTGCACTTAGTTTAGTTAGGCATTGGAGAAAAAAGGCCGCGGGCGCAGCACCCCGCGGCCTTTTTGCTTTTTTTCGCGTCGAGTCGATCACCCCGTCTGGAGCGGAGGCTGAGCCACGCCGGCGCCAGGTTTGTGCTCGTCGTCCCCGTAGTAGGCGCTGAACATCGCGCGGGCGGCCTGTTGCAACGGGTCGCGGGCGCAGACCTGCGAGATGGGGCCGTCAAAAAGTGGTGACTCGCACCCGTAACCTGCACTCAAGGCCTCGCCCAATCGCGAGAGCAAGGTCCACCTACTAGATGCAGAAGAAGGCCGAGCACGTGTAAATGGCGGCTCCCGGCACCTGGAAGACACCCGGCGACACCTCGGTGCAAGGCTGTTGAGTTTCTTCAGAAAAGAGACAAATCATGCCGTTGGGTTCATGGGCGGCACAATACGCGCTGGCGGTGGACCTCATATTTGAGGTGAGGTTGGTCCTGGCCTCGGCGCAGGTGGCGCCAGTGCCGGTTCCACCAAAAAGAAAGTGACCGTTGCTCAAGCAACGTTGGGCGCAGTTCGTTGCCGACGAGGATGGGGATGTGAAGAGGTCGGACGGCGAGCACCAGGTGGGCAAGGCGGCCGCTGGATTGGGAGAGGCGGAGGTAAGGAGGGGGAGGGCGAGAACGAGGGCAATGGCGACGAGCCAAGGGACAAGGTTTCTCTTCATGTCTCTCTCCTCTCAGAATAAGCCAGTGTATCATAATTTCTAGTTATCTTGAAATTCCGTGGTGGGGGTGCTTCCCGAAGATGTCGCCGTCGAGGTAGAGGCGGTAGAGCTTGTCTCGGCGGAGATCTTTTCGTGCTCGTGCCGGAGGGCCACGTCGCAGGGGATCTCGCCTCCAGCATTGCCTTCTCCTCTTCGGAGTGGGGGAGCTGGGCGACGATGACCTGGAGGCGGTCGTCGAGCGCGAGCAGCCGAGCGGACGAGGAAACGGAAGGGAGGAGTTCTAATTCTCATCGAGCACATCCCTTGCCGCCAAGTTATTTTGACCGTCGTGCAGCGAACCCGTGACTTGAGGAACCGTATGCGGGAATTCCGCACGTACGGGTCTGTGGGGGGCCGGGTGGGCAACCACCCAGGTCTACCCGGAACCCCAAAGGCGAGGGCACCCAACCGGGAGGTAGACGATCGAGGTGAGGGGAGGCGTCTTCTCCTGGACGCAGCCGAGAAGGCCGGCGACGGCCAGCCGCCTTCTATGAGTCAGACGGTTATGTCCAGTACCTCGCTCCAGGCGGGGACCTTCTCCTCCGGGTGGGTGGAGGAAGACTTCGACAGAACTTCCCCTCCAGTTCCCTATCCGTTCCCGTCCCGATCCATCTTTTTCTTCGATCCCTTATTTATCAGCAGTTTACGACATCCATGCTTCCCGCCCAGGGGGGGAGGGACGCGAGATCGAGGCGCTCGTGGACCGATCCTGCCGGCGACGACCGCCACCTACCCGGCGTTGACTGCCGCACCGCTGGCGGTGACCGCCGACCAAAGGGCAGTGACTGCCCCCTCCTGCGACGACCGCCGCACTGCTGGCAATGACCGCCACCCTACCTGGCGGTGACCGCCGCACTTCCGGCGATGACCGCCACCCTACGCGGCAGTGACCGCCGCACTGCTCGCGACGACCGCCACCCTACCCGGCGATGACCGCCGTCCCGGAGGCAACCGCTGCCCCCGGGAACGCGATGACCGCCGGCAGGCTCGCGTCAGCGGGCGGGCTGCAGCGAATCGACGACTTCCAGGAGCTGGTCGCGCACGACCTCCCGCGCGTAGTCGGCAGCGAGCCGCCGGCGGCCGCTGTCGGCCAGCCGCTGCCTCTGGGCGGGGTCGTCGAGGAGCTCCAGGATGGCGCTCACCCACTCGATGGGGTGCTGGCCCACGACCCGGAAGTCCTCGCCCTGGCGGCCGGAAGTGCCGGCCACGGCCCAGGGGGAAGCGACGACCGGCACCCCGCAGGCCCAGGCTTCGAGGACCTTGATGGGAACCCCGGCGCCGCAGCGCATGGGGGCGAGCGCGAGGGTCGCCTGCTGGAGGACCGTGCGCAGATCCTTGGGGGACTCGATCAGCCGCACCGGCTCCCCCGCCGCCGCTACGGCCTGCCGCACCGCCCGCGTCGGCCGGTCGCCCACGACGACCACCCGGAGCCCCGGCCGCACCCTTTGGAGCACCGGCCAGACGTTGCCCAGCCACCAGGTGACGGCGTCGACGTTGACGAAGTAGCCGAGGTTGCCGGTGATGGCGAGGACCGGCCCCTCCTCGCCGGGCGGGCGGAGGACGAGGCCGGCGTCCGGCGGATCGACCTTGCGCTCGCGGATCGCCAGCCGGACGACGGAGACCTTGTCCGAGAGCGCCCGCGGCAGGCGGTTCTCCAACGCCTGACGGTCGCGGTCGCAGACGACGACCACCCGGGCCGCGCGCTCGATCAGCCGACGTTCCCAGAGGGCCAGGAGACGCGCCTCGAAGCGCAGCGGGAGGCGCATCCAGAGCCGGTCGACGTCGGCGCGGAGCGAGAAGGAGAGGGAGAGGCTGTCGATCAGGTCGACCAGGAGCGGCACCCGGCCGAAGTCCTCCAGGTGAATGGCCAGGCGGACGAGTTGGAGGATACCGAGGTCGGCCTGGGGGCTGAGCTCGCGCAGGCGCCGGCCGAGGTCGGGCTGGTAGAAGAGGCCGCTCTGGAGCGGGAGATTCTTGTAGAGCGCCCGCCCAAAACCGGTCAGAAAACTCGGGCCGCGGTGCAGGCGGTAGGTCTCGACCCGGAACGGGGAGTTGTCGGGCGGCGGCGGCTGGCCGGCCCCGGGCGCCGGGGTGAGGAGGGTGACCTCGTTCCCGGCCGCCAGGTAGTCGAGCATCTGCACCGCCCGCATCTGGTCGCCCCGCCGCGGCGGCCAGGGGTAGCGGGAGGTCGCGAGGAGGATCTTCAAGCGGGTGGTTAGACCAGCTTCAGGAGGTGCCCCAGCTTGTCGCGCTTGGTGCGCAGGTAGTCGCGGCTGCTGTCGGTCGGCGGCACCTCCAGGGGAATGCGCTCGACGATCTCCAGGCCGAAGCCGGTGAGGGCGATGTACTTGCTGGGGTTATTGGTCATCAGGCGCATCTTGCGCACCCCCAGGTTCCGCAGGATCTGCGCCCCCACCCCGTAGTCGCGCTGGTCGGGGCGGAAGCCGAGCTTCTCGTTGGCCTCGACCGTGTCGTGCCCCTGCTCCTGGAGCTCGTAGGCCTTGAGCTTGTTCAGGAGGCCGATCCCCCTCCCCTCCTGGAGCAGGTAGAGGAGGATGCCCTTCCCCTCCTCCTGGATCCTCTCCAGGGCCCGGTGGAGCTGCGGCCCGCAGTCGCAGCGCGCCGAGCCGAAGATGTCGCCGGTCAGGCACTGGCTGTGGACGCGCACGAGGGTGGGCTCCTCGGGATCGATCTTGCCCATCACCAGGGCGACGTTCTCGTCGTCGGTGACGTCCGAGCGGAAGGCGTGGATGCGGAAGTCGCCGAACGGGGTGGGGAGGCGCGGAGAGGCGATCTCCTTGACCAGGGTCTCGTGGCGCAGGCGATGGCGGATCAGGTCGGAGACCGTGATCATGAGGATGCCGTGCTCCGCCGCCACCAGGGTCAGGTCGGGGACCCGCGCCATGGTGCCGTCCTCGTTCATGATCTCGCAGATCACCCCGGCCGGGATGAGCCCGGCCAAGGTCGCGAGGTCGACCGAGGCCTCGGTCTGGCCGGCGCGCTTCAGGACCCCGCCCTTCCGGGCGCGGAGCGGGAAGACGTGGCCGGGGCGCAGCAGGTCCTCGGGCCGGGTGGCGGGATCGATGGCGGTCAGGACCGTCGCCGCGCGGTCGGCGGCCGAGATGCCGGTCGTCACCTTGCCGCGGGCCTCGATCGAGACCGTGAAGGCGGTGCCGAAGGGGGAGGTGTTGTCCTCCACCATGAGCGGAAGCCGGAGGTCGTCGCAGCGCTCCTCGGTCATGGCGAGGCAGATCAGGCCCCGGCCGTAGCGGGCCATGAAGTTGATGGCCTGGGGGGTGACCTTCTCGCCGGCAATGGCGAGATCGCCCTCGTTCTCGCGGTCCTCGTCGTCGACGATGATGACGAAACGGCCCTGGCGGAAGTGCTCGATCGCGGCTTCGATGGAAGCGAAAGGAGTTTTTTCTGGCATGGCGCTCAAGATTTCCGAGGGATCAGGACTGTCGGATCGCGAGGGGGCGGGGTGCGCCCTCCGTCCGGAACGAGCTTAGAGACGGGTGACCCTTTGCCGAGTGTACTGTCCCCCAACATTCGGGGTCAAATCGGATAGGCCCTCACCCCCCTACCCCCCTCTCCCAGCCCGCCCACCCTTCCCCCGGGAGAGGAGGAAAAAGAAGAAGCTCGAAGGTAGGCAGCGACCTCGCCTGCCTCTCGTCGCCACCGACGCGCTCCGCTCCCCTCTCCCGGCGGTGCGGGTGGGAGGGCCGGGAGAGGGGCCGGGGGTGAGGGCTTTAGATCAGCCGGCCGAGCGGCCCGAGGTCCAGGTTGAGCTCCTTGGGGTCGAGACCGAACCGGCGCGCCATCTCCTCGACGGTCTCCTCCAGGCGCATCAAGGCGAGGCCGATCCCCTCGACCTGCTCAGGGGTCAGGGTGTCGGCGTCCATCCGCCGTATCGCCTGACGCTCCAGGAGCTGGCGGATGAAGTCGACCAGGGTGAGGACGAGCTTGGCGACCGAGCGCTGGACCTCCTCCGGGTCGGCGTTCCAGCGCGGCGCCTCGGCCGTCGCGATGCGGCTCTCTAGCTCCTGGCGCAGGGCCTCGAGCTCGGCGATCTCCAACTCGACGACGTCGCTCATCCGAGCCCTCCCGGGGCGAAAGCGTAGGGCGGCCAGGGGCCGGAGACGGTGACCTTGCGGCCGGCGAGCTCCCCGGCGGCCCCCTCGACGATCCGCCTATAGCCCGGGGCCTCCGCGCGGACGACCAGGTCGTGGACGCTCGCCAGGAGCTGCCCTTTCTCGTGCCGCTCGATGCGCTCGGCGCGGACGAGCGGTCGTAGGGCCCGCCGCAGGGCCGCCACCTCGGGAATACCGGGGTTCGCGGCACGCCTCCGGGCGGCCAGGTAGCGGGCGCCCGGGCCGCCCGTCGCGCCTGCCGGC